>CAKSJC010000068.1 GCA_934462885.1 uncultured Eubacteriales bacterium
GACTTTTGACGCTCCCATGCCGACAAACATCTCAACAAATTCCGAGCCGGACATTGAGAAAAACGGAACTCCCGCTTCACCGGCAACCGCTTTTGCAAGCATTGTTTTACCTGTTCCCGGAGGGCCTATAAGCAATACGCCTTTCGGCATTGACGCGCCGACATCCGAATATTTCTTCGGATTATGAAGATAGTCAACAATCTCCGCCAAACTTTCTTTTGCCTCGTCTTCTCCCGCAACATCTGAAAAGTGTATCCCGTCAGTTGAGGGAACATAAACTTTAGCGTTGCTCTTTCCCATACCGAAAGACATAGCGTTTGGTCCGCCTGCCTGAGATATCATTTTCTTTCCGATATACTGACCAAGTCCAATAAAAATAAGCATCGGAAGAACTGTGGAAAGGATTACGCTGAGAAGAGGCGACATTGTCTTTTCAATATTTCGAGCAAACTTTGCTCCGCAATCGTAAAGACGCTGCGTCAGCGTCGGATCGTTCATCACGCCTGTTTTGAAGATATTCTCACCGTCTTTATCGGTAAAAACAATCTGAGAATCTTCAACCTCGACGCTTCCGATATTTTTTTCTTCAATCATTTTCATAAATGTGCCGTAGTCCACGTTTTCAACTTTGCTCTGCACAAGAAGAGGACTTACTATGAGATTAAAAAGAAAAATAATAAGTACAGCTACCCCATAGTAGTATATAAGCGGTTTTTTGGGTGATTTAACTTCTTTCATAACAACTTCCTTTCCGATAGGTATACAGGTTTATTATACTTTTATTTATTGTTAACTCATAAAAGTTTGATGCGGTACATACGCAACGTAAATATATCAGGCAGCTAAAGACGAATTCGATTTGATTTTTAATATTGTCAAGCAGAGTTCAAACACTTTTGAGATTTGCGTTTCGCGTACTTCACCTCAAATAACTTCGCCCAAAACGTCAAGAAAAAAATCTTCACGGAACAGTTTGGACAATTTAGGTTGTGTACAGTATACCATATAAAATCTCAAAGCACAATATTATTTGCATGTTTTGCAATAATATGTGTTTTTTTGACGCCGAGATATACTCCATTTCAAAAGCTTTTGTTTTGTTCGGGATTCTCTCCCCCAAAATGCAACCTCTGCAAAAATTCACCTATCATATTGCATTGTACGGGATTATTAACTGTAAAAATGATCGTCATTACAGCGCGTATACCTTCAGACATCGTAACTTTTTGCCCGCAAATATTCAAACAAAAAACTGCGGATTCTTCGATTTCCGTTTTGAATAATCATTCGATCGGTATGACTATTTAAAATAATACACTCAACCGCCGCTTTGAATTTTATGTTGCATTTCCTCTAAAGAGCTTGTATAATAAATAAGGAGCTATCATACTCAAAGAGTAATTCCATGAAATGAGGAAAAAATATGTTATCAGAAAAATTTATCAAAGCCAATGATCTTGTCTGCGATTTCAACAATCCGGTTCCTGCGCCATATATCCGCAAGGAATTTTCTCTGTCATTTTTGCCGAAATCCGCGGAAATTACTATATGCGGTCTTGGTTTTTATGAACTTTACATCAACGGAACCGACATCACAAAAGGTCCTCTGGCTCCATATATCAGCAATCCGGATGACGTATGCTACTACGATCACTATGACGTCACGCGCTTTCTTCACGAAGGAAATAACGTCATAGGAATTCTTCTCGGTAATGGAATGCGCAATGCTTTTGGAGGTATTGTCTGGGATTTTGATGAGGCTAAAAGCCGAGGTCCGGTTATCACTGCACTGCATTTTCGTGCTGAAAATGATAATGAAACAATGGAATTTGAGGCAGATGAAACTTTTATGACACATCCATCCCCGATTCTTTGGAATGATTTGAGAATGGGATACCGCTACGACGCCCGCCTGAAACTTCCGCACTGGAATGAGCCGGGCTTCGACGATAGCGGCTGGACAGCCGCTAAACGCGCTAAGGCTCCTGCCGGAATTTCCAAATTGTGTACAGCCGATCCGATTGTTGTCACGCAAATCTTGAAGCCTATTTCCATTACGCATTTTGATGCGCTCCCATTTGCCTACAAATCCACATCGCAATCGGCACGCGAGGATGAATCCACCATTCGAAAAAACGTATTTGTGTTTGATTTCGGCATCAATACATCCGGTGTGACTGCTCTGAAAATTAACGGAAAACCCGGTCAGCAAATTTCAATTCGTCACGGAGAGCATACGATACGCGGTAATTTTGAAATCAATACAACAATTTTCACACGTGAGGCAAAAAAAGCGGCAAGCCGCTACTATGAATACAATCAAAGAGATATCTTTATATGTAAAGGCGGAGAGGAACTGTTCATTCCAAAGTTTAAGTATGATGGATTCCGCTATGCTTATGTAGAGGGTCTGGAACCGGATCAGGTAACGGATGAAACCGTGACGCTGTATGAAATGTTTTCCGACTTAAAATCCCGAGCATCTTTTTCCTGCTCTGATCCCGTCTTAAATCAGCTGAATGAATGTACCCGCCGATCCGATTTATCAAACTTCCACTATTTTCCTACAGACTGTCCGCATCGTGAAAAAAACGGTTGGACCGGAGACGCATCTGTCTCCGCTGAGCATATGTTATTGAATTTCAAAGCCTCAGACAGTCTCAAAGAATGGTTAATAAATATTCAAACGGCACAGCGCCTTGACGGCGCGCTTCCCGGAATTGTTCCAACCGGCGGATGGGGATTTGATGTTTACTGTGGTCCCGCATGGGACAGCGTTTGTGTCAATATTATATTTATAAATATGACGGTGATCTCTCTGTTATTTCTGAAAATGAGCCGACTATCCTGCGCTATCTAAACTATGTCATGTCACGCAGAGACAGCCGCGGTCTTATTGCTTTTGGCCTTGGAGACTGGATGGATCCGTTTGAAGACGAATCCGGACATATTGCGTCTCCGCTGGAGTTTACCGACAGCGCAATGATTCATGATATTGCCGTCAAAGCGACGCAGCTGTTCCGTGCCGTCAAATCAGACTATGCCGCGGATTTTTCAGCAAAGATAGCTAAAGACATGAAGAATTCAATCCGCACAAATCTAATCGACTTCAATTCCATGACCGTTGCGGGAAACTGTCAGACTTCACAAGCATTTGCTATCGAAACCGGAATTTTTGAGCCGGAAGAACTGCCTGTTGCCAGAAAACGCCTCGTAGAAATTGTACACCGAGACTCGGACGAAAACCATTGCGGAATGATAGGTTTACGCTACTTGTTCCATGCTCTTACAAATGCGGGAGAAAGCGACCTTGCCTACCGTGTTATGACTTCACGAAACCGAACAGGTTACGGGCGCTGGGTGGAAGACGGCGCAACCACGCTCTATGAATCCTTTGATGATCCGAAGAAAGGAGTTTGTTCCCGAAATCATCATTTTCTCGGTGATATCAGCAGTTGGATGATTCAGGAAGTTGCGGGATTAAAACCTAATCCGACAGTCAGCGACATTATGTCATGCGAAATTTCCCCAAATTTCATTTCCACTCTAACCTATGCCGAAGCCGCTTACAACTCAGCCGCCGGGGAAATCGCGTGCCGTTGGGAACGAGTAGATTCGGGGATTCTGTTGACTGTACGGATTCCTGACCAAATTCACGGATTCATACGGATTCGTGACGGTTACCGTATGGATGGAAGCTGCACGGTTCCGTTGACCTCAGGTTATCATGAGTATCTGTTGAAAAAAGAGTCATAAATCATCGAAAGCAATATCGGCTTTTGAGAAATGTTCTAATGTTCAGACTCGCCTGCAACGCAAACCGTACTGCCCCATCGACAGAACGGGACACGGAAACATATTTCAGATTTCCGCTTTTCTTCTCTCCAAATCGATTGGATGCTTTTTCACATCGTTTCTTGCAAAAATATTTTTATGATAAAAATTAAAAAAACGAAACCGGGTGGATAAAATGCCTGAAAACTATTCGCTGACGCTTGAAAAAACAATATCCGAAATTAAAAAAAACGAGGTACATCCCTCTCTTCTTCTTCACGCCTGCTGTGCGCCGTGCTCGTCTTACGTTCTCGAATACCTGACGCAGTATTTTAACATAACTTTATTTTTTTATAATCCTAACATTTACCCTGAGCGCGAGTTTTCTTTCCGTCTCGCGGAACTTGAACGTTTTAGCTCGGAAGCAGGCTACAATGTGCCGATCGTCTCGCCCGATTATGACCCTGCGGAGTTTTTCGATATGGCGCGAGGCATGGAAGATTTTCCCGAAGGCGGGGAGCGCTGCAAAAAATGCTATGAGCTTCGGCAGAGAAAAACGGCGGAAGCTGCGTCAAGCGGACATTTTGAATATTTTACCACAACGCTGTCAATAAGCCCATACAAAAACGCACTTTGGCTCAACGAGATCGGAGGAGAGCTCGGAGAAGAATACGGAATAAAATATCTCTTCTCCGATTTTAAGAAGAAAAACGGATACAAGCGTTCTATTGAATTATCGCATGAATACAAACTGTACCGTCAGGACTACTGCGGGTGCGTTTACAGCAAAGCTGAAGCCGAAAAAAGAAAGTCTTTAGATAAAACAACAAAACATGCTATATTCAAAAACGAAAGAGACAATTAAGCATAACGCACCGTTACATTGTCAAAAACTGTCGGTCTTAACGGATACGCAAACCGATATATAGATACAAAAAAACGCGATTTTTAATTTTGTATAAACCGTATCCTTTTTCGGTCCGAAATTAAAAAAATGTGGGAAAAACTTTATCGATAAAGTTTTTCCCACGTTTCTTTTATACGCAAAACCGTTTTAATATTTCATTCGCCGTGGCAGCAGCATGAATCACAGGCAAACTTCTTTTTATCGTATTCAATGCCGTTTTTATCGTAGTAATTTGCGATAGCCGATTTAATCGCTTCTTCCGCCAGAACCGAACAATGAAGTTTATGCGCAGGAAGTCCGTCGAGCGCTTCGACAACCGCCTTATTTGTAAGCTCAAGCGCTTCCGAAATAGGTTTCCCTTTTATAAGCTCCGTCGCCATAGAGCTTGACGCAATAGCGCTTCCGCAGCCGAAAGTCTCAAACTTAACGTCGCTTATCACATCGTTATCTACTTTAATATACATTTTCATTATATCGCCGCATTTTGGATTTCCGACTTCGCCGATACCGTCTGCGTTCTCTATTTTGCCGACGTTTCTCGGATGCTTGAAATGATCCATAACTTTTTCACTGTAAAGAGCCATATCTTTTCTCCTATCTTTATCTGCATTATATTATTTCATCATTTTTGTTCTTTACTTAAGAAAGAATTCGCGTTCGCCGCTTATTTTTTCATTCCACAAAGGCGAAATGCTTCTTAAATATTGTACGACTTCCTTTATATTTTTTATCATGTAATCGACTTCTTCAGGGGTTATATCTTCGGAAATCGACAGTCTGAGAGAACCATGCGCCACCTCGTGCGGTCTTCCTAGAGCAAGGAGCACATGACTCGGATCAAGAGAGCCGGATGTGCAAGCCGAGCCGGAAGAAGCACATATACCACGGTCGTCAAGGAGCAAAAGAAGAGATTCTCCTTCAATTCCCTCGAAACACATATTTACGTTCCCGGGAAGTCTCTTTTCTTGATCTCCGTTCAGCACAGAGTGAGGTATTTCGGAAAGACCTCTTATCAGTCTGTCGCGCATTTCCGTGAGATGAGCGTTTGTTTTCGCACTTTTTTCGAGAGATTCTTCAAGAGCCGCCGCACTTCCAACTATTCCGGGGATATTTTCCGTTCCTCCGCGGCGTCCTCTCTCCTGCGCTCCGCCTTCGATTATATTTGTAATTCTTATGCCTTTCTTGGCATACAAGACTCCGACGCCTTTCGGACCGTGAAATTTATGTGCGGAAAGAGAAAGCATATCGATATCCATTTCGTTTACGTTTATCGGCAAATGTCCCGCCGCCTGTACCGCATCCGTATGGAAAAGTATCTTACGTTCGGCGCAAATCTTTGCCGCTTCTTTTACGGGCTGAATTGTGCCTATCTCGTTATTTGCGAACATTATGGTAACAAGGCAGGTATCATCGCGGATAGACGATTCAAGATCGCTTATCTTTATTATGCCGTTATCGTATACAGGCAGAAGAGTTACTTCAAAACCTTCTTTTTCCAGCTTTTTCAACGTGTGAAGAACGGCATGATGTTCTATCGCCGTAGAAATAATATGTTTTTTACCTTTCTTCTCGCCAATGCGGGCAGCCGATATTATCGCCTGATTATCAGCTTCGCTTCCGCCGGAAGTGAAAATTATTTCGGAAGCGCGGCATCCGAGACATGACGCGACTTTTTCACGAGCCTTTACAAGAGCTTCCGCAGCCTCTTGTCCCACCGAATGAAGGCTTGACGGGTTTCCGTATATTTCTCTCATAAACGGCATCATGGCTTCAAGAGCTTTTTCGCTCATTCTCGTTGTAGCTGCGTTATCTGCGTATATTTTCATTTTTCTTTTCCTTTCGTCCAATCAAACATATAAACATACTATCTTAATAGGATTATACCGCATAAAAAAAGGTTTGTCAAGTATATTGAAAAAAGATTTGCTGCATAGTATAAAAAACAACCTCAGTCGTCTTTTACTGAATTATTTCCGAGAGCGTAATACCGTCGAGGTAATCGTTTATAAGTTTGTTAAGGTTCTCCCATACCGGAAGAGTCGCACAAGTGGATGCTTTTTCACATTTATTAGGATAGCTTTCAAGACATGATACCGGTGCAAGCGATCCGTCCGCCGTTCTGAGTATCTCACCAAGCTTATATTCTTCCGGACTGCGGCTTAGTCTGTAGCCGCCTCCTTTTCCGCGGAGTCCTTCGAGAAGTCCCGCTTTTGAAAGAACAGACACGATACTCTCAAGGTATTTCTCCGATATATCCTCTCTTTCAGCGATGTCACGAAGAGCGACATATTCCCCCCTCGGATGCTTTGCAAGGTCACACATCACGCGGAGAGCATATCTTCCTTTTGTTGAGATCATCATTTTTGTTTTCCTCCTTTCTGTCAATTCAGAATGTACATATAATTTTATCACATAACATATACTTTTTGCAAGTCCCCGACAAATCAAAAAAATAGACAAACAAAGCACATGATTTTTGTTGTTAATTACAAAAATTATAACTATTTTTGAGTATTGACATAAATAATAAAAAATGATAAAATTATTGATAGCTTTATAAAGGCAATACTATGCTTCCGTGCTTTTTTATTTCCCGAAAGCGTATAAAATATGCGCACAGCGTAAGTTTTGTTTTTTATTTAATATGAAAGGATACCACCCAAATGAAAAAATCACTGGCACTATTTTTTGTTTTTCTTATTCTTTGCCAAGGTATGTTTTTATCGTGCGCGTCGGATAAAACAACCGAAAGCAATAATCGCATATCTGATGAATCAGATAACGATAACTCTTTCGGCGATAGAATAGCTCCCGATATTCCGGAATCCGACTTTGAAGGACATAAATTTACGATTCTTGTTAACTCATGCAGTGAAACAAATGTTAACTTGAACGACTTCCACGCTGAGGAAATAACGTCCGTAGCCATAAATGACGCTATTTACAACAGACGTCTCAAAGTCGAAAATATGCTCAACGTATCAATCGAGGATGTTGAAACTACTGAGGCAAAAGACGGTGCCGCAAAAGAATACATTATAACCGACGTTAAAGCCGGTACCGGCGCATACGATCTTGCTTCAATAGCCGGATATGCCGCCGCCTCTCTTTCTCAAGAAAACTATCTTGTTGACTTGAAAACCGTTCCCTACATAAATCTTGAGGCAGACTGGTGGGATCAAACCGCAAACCGTGACCTTACCATTCTTGATCAGTTATTCTTCACGACAGGCGAAATAACCACAAGTGATAACGATGCAACATACTGTATCCTCTTCAATAAGCAGATACGCGAAGACAACAGTCTTGAAAATCCCTATGAACTTGTCAACGGCGGAAAATGGACAATCGATAAGTTCATCGAAATGGCTTCCACAATTTCAAAAGATCTCGACGGAAACGGAAAATATGACGAAAACGACCAATAC
>CAKSJC010000069.1 GCA_934462885.1 uncultured Eubacteriales bacterium
ATATACTATTTTTTATTATTTCCCTAATTGATGTAAAAAGGAGAGAGCTTTTGCAAAAGCTCTCTCCTTTTTACATGGAGCATGGTAACCCTGCCTGAAACGCCTGCACCTATATACACCTATACTCCGTTATTCGGCGGAGTCTGAACAACGATTTTCTGTTTTCAAGAAACTTTTGATGTCTCTTACAACCTCCGCACGGCAGGTATCGTTCAGTATCTCATGACGGCAGTTTTCATAAAGCTTTATTCGAACGTTGGCGCCGTTTTTTATTAATCTCTCATATACCTTTCCCACTCCGCGTCCGTAATCGCCGACCGGATCGTCTTTCCCCGAAAGCATAAGGATCGGCATATTTTTCGGAATATTCTTAAACCATGCGGAACGGTTGCAAAATCTGTTGAGCTTTATGAGATCTTCCATAGCGCTCACAGAAAATTTGAAAGTGCAAAGCGGATCTGCGGCGTAGAGTTTTTGCATATTTTCGTCTTTTGTGAGCCAGCAATACTCGTTATCACCTTCAAAATGAGAGTTAAAACTTCCGAACGCCATTTTATCTATAGTTTTAGAAATATATTTTTCTCCGCAAATTTTTTTCACAATGCGTGTAGCAAAAAGCCCGATCCCTGAGAAAGGATTATATCCGCCGGTTCCCATTATAATAAGTTTATCGGCACTTACGTATTTCTCGATAGTCGAACGAACTATAAACGAGCCCATGCTGTGTCCCATTAAATAATACGGAAGATTCCCGCCATATTCTTTGCGCACAGCATCGGAAAAAACTTTAACGTCCAGACAAAGATAATCCCAACCGTTTTCATGGGCTATAAAACCAAGTTCATCCGAGGAATCAACGCTTTCTCCGTGACCAAGATGGTCGTATCCAAAACAGATATACCCGTTTTCAGCCATCTTCCTCATCAAAAAATCATATCTCTTTATATGTTCCGTCATACCGTGTACAACATGAAAAAAAGCGGTTGCTTTTTCGTCGGGAAGATACACACGCCCGTACAGCATATGCTTTTTATCTGACGACATGACTTTTTTTTCGATCATCTGAACGCTCATAATTTGCCTCCTGTTTTTTATGAATTAATTATATAATAATTATATTGTTTTTGTCAATCAAGTTTATACAAAACAACTAATTTTTCTTAACTCAAATTTAAATAACGTTTTTTGTTAAATCCACAAAAACCACTATTGACATAGGGAGAAAATAAATGTAAAATTATTGAAAACTCAACTTAGGAGACAAATCGATGAAACACACTGTACATATAACAGAACAGCCTAAAAAAGTTCCGTCAAGATATT
Organism: uncultured Eubacteriales bacterium; assembly: GCA_934462885.1. Classification (GTDB taxonomy): domain Bacteria; phylum Bacillota; class Clostridia; order Oscillospirales; family CAG-272; genus UMGS1696. The sequence continues at coordinate 1,324 of CAKSJC010000069.1, forward strand.
TGCCCGACGGTGCGATTTGCGGAAACGGAGACCTCGCAATCACGTGGTCAGGCGCTCCGGAGAGGCTTCGTTTTTACGTCTCAAAGGCGGATTTTTGGAAAGCAGAAGCGGGGGACCGCGGAAAAGGCGGTATCTCTCCGATAGGAATTATCGAAGTTTTAACACCAAGCGTAAATTACTCACCTTACAATGTTGAACAGCGTATTGATGAAGGTGAAGTAGTAGGATTCTTTAGCGGCGCGAACACGAATGTGGAGATAAAAACCGTTGTTCTCGCCACCGAAAACACGATTCTTATAGAAGTTAAGGCTACATATCCCCTAACTTCCCACTCCGTGTCTCTTTTAAGCATTGAGGGAAACGGCGCGATATGCGAAAACATCCGAAAAAACGGCGTTCATTATCTATCCCGATCTTTTAACGATCCATCTCTCCTTTATCCAAGCGAAGCTGTTATGGAAATGCGGGAAGTCGACCGCAAAAAAGACGGAAAAACTTTAACTGTACGTTATGCGGTAACTGTCACGACAAATCATGATACTGCCGCATATAAAGCCGCAAACAACGCCCGCCTTCTTGCAATCGATTCAGAACGCCTTGACTATCTGTATTTTTCCCACACAGAATGGTGGAAAAACTTTTGGTCAAAAAGTTCCGTTACTCTCCCTGATCCCGAGATCGAAACGCACTGGTATGCCGGACTTTACGTTATGGCTTGCTGCGCAAGGAACCGTAAATTTCCTCCGGGACTTTGGGGAAACTTCATCACCTCCGACGTAATGGCGTGGAAAGGCGACTACCATCTCAACTACAATTACCAAGCGCCGTTCTATGCGCTTACATCCTCCAATCACATTGAACTTATGGACTGCTATGACGCTCCGCTGTTTGATTTCGTTCCCTACGGAGTCTACAACACAAAAACATATTTAGGATGCCGCGGTATATATTTCCCGGTCGGAATAGGTCCGCTCGGACTGAACACCTCCCTCTTCGACGGCTCCAAGGAGCACGGTGAACTTTTCCTCGGTCAGAAAATTGACGCCTCTTTCTGCGCAATCGTAATGGCTTTACGCTGGTACGGAACCCGCGATATTGAGTATGCCCGTAACTACGCCTACCCCTATATGAGGCTTCTCGCCGATTTCTGGGAAGATTATCTCGTATACGAAGACGGCAAATACGCTCTCTACAACGATGCCAACCACGAAGTCGACTACTTTGAAGACGCCGATTTCAACCCGACTCACCATGACGATAAAAACGCGATACGTCCGATCATTTTTATAAAAATGATCATGCTCGCGCTCCTCGATATGCAGTCCGAACTTGCTCTCGACGCCGACAGACGCGAAAAATGGCTCGATATTCTTGAAAACACTGGCACTCTCACAACATTCGAAAAGGAGGGAAAAACCTTGATACGTTCTACCGAAATAGGCAAAGAAGATTGTAATGTTGTAGCCGTCGACATAATGATTTATCCAACCGGCATAATAGGAAGCCGATCTGATCCTTATATTCTCTCTCTTGTAAAAAATTCATTCGATCTTTTTGTGCGTTGGTCAGACGATAATTACTTCTGTTCTTACTATCCGACCGCTGTACGCCTGGGAATTGATCCCGATTTCATTTTTGAAAAAATTCATTACGTTATAGACAATCACCAACTCCCGAACTATATGTTTACGTATGCCGGCGGAGGTACTGAAAACAGCTCGGCTAGTCCCGCGACGATTAATGAAATGCTAATGCAGAGCTATGAGAACGTCATACGTCTTTTCCCCAACTGGAATATGAAAAAAGACGCATCATTCAAAAATCTTCGCGCTTATGGCGCTTTCCTTGTTTCAGGCGAGTTAAACAATGGCGTGATATCGGCTTCAATACTCAGCGAAAAGGGTCGTCCCCTTACCGTTGAAAGCCCGCGCGGCGGAGAATACGTTCTTGTGAAAAACGGTGTTTCGATTCCGTTTAACGGTTCTGATATTACTGTCGAAACAATTCCGAATGAAATTGTATATGTAAAACTGAAATAAAAAACAAAATCTCCCGGCGTAATTCAAATGCTGACGTCGGGAGATTTATTTTTTCACACATTAAATGACTTCTGCTTCATCTTTATATACAAGAGAATTTACCGTTGCCGATGTTACGAATGCATAAGCAATAAAGACAAATGACACCGCAGAGTTTATAAAGGCAATAAACTGGAATGAAACCATGATATAGTAATACGCTGCTGCAAGCACAAAGTTTATAAAAGCAAGTATCGCGCAGCAAAGAAGCTTTGTATTTACCGCATTTGATACCTCGGCGTCGCGGTTTTGTTTACTGAACTGGGCGCTGTCGTTTTGTATGCCAAAATGCCTAAGATGAATTTTCACCGCTTCAGACAGTGCAAAGAGAAAAACAACGAAAGACGCTATGGCAAAAACGTTCTCTGACACTTCAAGCGCAGCCAAAGTGTAATACTGCTTTGCCGCACCAGATATCCATAATACCGCTTCCTCATTGTATTCTCCGAAATATCTTACCTGAAGGACAGCACATACGATAGAGATAATGCCGCGAACAGCAGCAAGAGGAAAAACGAGTTTCGCAACTTTCACATCACGTGCTATAATCGCCGCTGCAAAAACAAGAAATACCGATGAAATTATGCCTACAAAAATATTTACGCCGTCGAACGTCATCACAAACGATGTAAGGGACGCACAAGAAAACAGAAACAAAGCAGTCTTCATACGCCTTGCCGTAAAAAAGGTATCCCTCGGCAATATATCGCGTTCGTACTTATTTTTCAGACTTTCGACAAATTTTCCGTCATCCTTCAAACTGTTAAAAAATCCGCATGTTTTACAAAGATAAATTATTCCCAAAACAAGGATAATTATCGAAAAAAGCACATACAAAAACGGTTTATAGGAAGAAAGGCTTCTCGAAAACGCCGTCACTTCTCCGAGATAATCGTACATTTGAAGTTCAGTAAGTTCCGGAATAACGGTAAGGCACACTCTGAGAACATAAAAAAACAAGATATAGTTTCTTGTATTTGTCATGACATCGACTTGTCTGGTTTTTTTACGTTTTTTTCTGTTCTTTCCGATTTTTTTCGCGTACATTGCGGTACCGTTATATTCCATCGCCGCAAAATCAAGTCCTTCAAAGAGCTTGAAGAGCGCAGGAATAAACATGATTACTTCCGCAATCGAAAAAATAAACGTAAGAAGAAGTTTTCCCGTTCCGTCCGAATACTGCAAAAACAGCATTGAAAACACTTTTAAAAGCTCCGCTGACGAGAGCCTGACGAACATCTCTCTGGCTGACGCCAACTTCCCGACAAAATAAGACATCTTTGTAAGCCCGAGAGCAATGAGAAAAAATCCTAAAGCGTCAGGCAGAATGTCTATTGTCATAATTACGGGATTAAACAAAAAAACAAATCCGGCTCCGGTCAGTGAAAGTCCCATCGCTCCTCTTTTAACCGCTATTTCTTTTTCTTCCATTTCTTCTTTCCTTTGCTTTTTTCCGCAGTGCGTCTGCCGGCCTCATCTATCGCCATTTTCATTGAATCCTTTGTGTATTCCTGCGTTTTTTTCTCAAAGCTGTCAAATTTATCGTTTAGCTTATTTATTATTGCAAACCTTGATTTTTTCGGAGCATCCTCATCCTCGTCGGCAGGACAAAGTATTCCGAAGCATTTATAAAACAGTACAAAGTTTACGATCAGACAGACTACAAAATATATGTATACGGCCATGTTGAGCTGCACTGAAAAATCGCCTATCATATTTCCGAATACAATCGCAAAAACTCCCGCGAGATAATATATCATTGTCATAACCATAGAGCGATCGGCAGCCCGCACAAGCTTTAACGAATTCGCCCCCTTTGACAGTCCGCGTATACCGAGAAAAATAAAAATATGCATAACGCACGCCGAAATGAGCTTTACAATACTGACCGCAATTCCTACCGCGCTGCCGTTGTCCCACAGTCCGAACATCAGCGATGCGGCTGAGGCAAGACAGCCGACAGAAAAAACAAGTGCAGATATCGAAGAGGCGATAAAATACCTATTGTACTGCGACAGTTTAATCATTCCGTATATCATGACGGCTGCACCTATTATATCAGCAAAAAAGTAAACATTTGACAAAGAAAACGCAAACGTCACAAGATAGCCGAACAAGAGAATTCCGAATCCCATTCTACCTCCATTTGATCTTTAGATTCATATACGGCGTTCTCCATACCGGAAAACGCCGCATTTTCTCAGAAAAGATCAGTCATCTGATTCCGATACTTTTCCCGCTCCGCAGCATTTTTTATATTTCTTGCCGCTTCCGCAGGGACAGGGATCGTTTCTTCCGACCTTTGCTTCTTTGTTTACTATCGGCTTTCTTACGGCTTTTTCGCCTTTTGCACCTCCCGCAAAGCCTTCGGAAACGGGCTTTGCGACCTCGACTCTTTTAAGTTCCGCTTTAGGTCTGGGAACGATAGATAGTATCATTCTCGCCGTATCGTCGCGGATGGCTGTGATCATTTCATCAAAGAGATCAGCGCCTCTCAGACGATATTCAGAAATCGGATTTCTCTGAGCATATGCCTGAAGTCCGATATACTCCATTAGAGAATCCATGGATTCAAGGTGATCCATCCACTTTTTATCGACATTCTGAAGAAGAACTATGCGCTCTATTTCACGCATCTGATCCGCTCCGAACAGCTCTTCCTTACTCTTATAAAGTGAGTCGGCTCTCTTATGAAGCTCTTCTCTGATTTCTTCGCGGAGTGTCGACGGGTCTCCGTCCGGTTCTTTGAAATCGTCAGCCGTGCAGAGAAGACCCATATATTTCGTTTTTAAGCCGTCAACGTCCCAGAGGTCTATCGTCGCTTCGTGGAGATACGTATCTACCGCGTCGTCTATCGTTCCGCTTATCATTGCGCGTATCTTCTCGGAGAGATCGGCGTTGTCGAGAACCTCGGAGCGCTGTTTATAAACGACCGTTCTCTGCTGATTCATTACATCGTCGTATGCAAGGACATTTTTACGTCTGTTGAAGTTTTGGTCTTCAAGTCTCTTCTGCGCGGACTCAATAGATCCTGAGAGTATCTTTGCGTCTATCGGGGTATCCTCGTCAAGTCCGAGACGTTCAACAATGCCTGAAATCCTGTCAGAGCCGAAAAGACGCATAAGGTCGTCTTCGAATGATAGGAAAAATCTCGATTCTCCCGGATCTCCCTGTCTGCCCGAACGTCCTCTGAGCTGATTGTCTATACGTCTCGACTCATGTCTTTCCGTACCTATAACGAAAAGTCCCCCTGCCGCGCAGACTTTCTCGGCCTCCGGTTTTATTATTTCCCGGTATTTTTTAAAAAGCGATCGATAGAAGTCGCGCGCTGCAAAAACCTCTTCGCTGACCGACTGCGATGAACCGGTTGCAAGCGCGATAACGTCTTCCTCATATCCGAGCGTTCTCATCTCAGCCTTTGCAAGGTATTCCGCATTACCTCCAAGCATGATATCCGTACCGCGTCCTGCCATATTAGTAGATATGGTGACCGCTCCGAGTTTACCCGCCTGAGCGACAATATCGGCTTCTTTTTCATGGTATTTTGCGTTTAATACCGTATGCGGTATGCCTACCGCTTTAAGTTTTCTTGAAAGTTCCTCGGATTTTTCAATGGAAACAGTACCTACAAGGACCGGCTGCCCTTTTTCGTGGCATTCCGTAATCTGTTTGATTATCGCTCTGTCTTTACCCGCTTTTGTACGGTAAACCACATCGGGATAATCCTTGCGGATCATCGGTTTATTTGTCGGAACTTCAACAACGTCGAGGTTATATATCTCGCGGAACTCGTTTTCCTCAGAAAGCGCGGTTCCCGTCATGCCGGAAAGCTTACCGTACATTCTGAAGTAATTCTGGAATGTGATAGTTGCAATCGTGCGGTTTTCACGCTGTATCTTTACGCCCTCTTTCGCTTCTATCGCCTGATGAAGCCCGTCCGAATAGCGTCTGCCGGGCATAAGGCGTCCGGTAAACGTATCTACGATAAGAACTTCGTTATTTTTAACGACATAATCTATATCGCGGTGCATAATGCCGTGAGCTTTTATCGCCTGATAGATATGGTGCGTGATATCAGCGTTTTCGGGGTCGCCGAAATTCTTAATCCCGAAGAAGCGCTCCGCCTTTGCGATACCCGCCGAAGTAAGCGTTGTTGTTTTTGCTTTTTCATCGACAATATAATCCTCTTTGATATCGTCGTGATCTTCCTTTGCGTCAAGCTCCTTTATAACGTATTTGGTAAGCGAACGCGCAAAACGATCTGCCATATCGTAAAGCATATCGACTTCCGCGCCCTGACCCGAAATAATAAGAGGAGTTCTCGCTTCATCTATAAGGATGGAGTCAACCTCATCGACGATTGCAAAATTATGCCCTCTCTGGGTACGGTCTTCCTTGTATATAACCATGTTGTCGCGGAGATAGTCGAAACCGAACTCGTTATTCGTTCCGTATGTTATATCACAGTTATATGCTTTTTGTTTTTCCGCTCTGGTCTGACCGTGGACTATAAGCCCCGTCGTAAGTCCGAGATATTCATGTATACGTCCGATTTCTTCGCATCCGAGACGTGCAAGGTAATCGTTGACAGTTACAATATGCACGCCTTTTCCGGTCAGCGCATTTAGATATGACGGAAGAGCCGCGACAATCGTTTTACC
>CAKSJC010000070.1 GCA_934462885.1 uncultured Eubacteriales bacterium
CGTAGGATCCGCTCTTGTTCCGCCAAACGCCGTATCAACATTCAACGGCGCGTGTGCGCTTTCATAAGCGGCTGAAGCCAACAGATTCATCGTTTCATATTGCGGCGTGTCACGACCGCCGGCGCTTACCGAATATTCTCTGAAAAAGCGTTCAAGCATAGCATATGCAGAACCTCCGCACAGCGCCGAACCGCAAATAAGATACTTACTCCCTATAAAAGGACGCAGTTCCACTGTTTTTCCGACTGTACAGTAGTCGCTCATCATGGAGATTTGACTTCCCGTTCCTATGTTTATCAGAATGCTGTCAGCAGGAGTCTTAACGGAACCCAAAAAGCTTGCTTGATTGTCGCCTATCGCCACGGATACGGGAATGCCGCGGTACATACCGAACAGAGCATTCTCCTTTGTAACCTCGGGCAAAGTATCTTCATACATTTTAAGATAAGCAAGTTTTTCCGTCATGAATCGGTATTTGCATATATCAAACATACCGAAGCTTGCGGCAACGGATGTATGAACAAGCGGACTTTTTCTTTCTGTTAAACGCATCACAAGATAGTCCATAATGCTGCAAAAGCTTACCGCCGCTTTCGGCACAAGTCCGCAAATAATGTTATAGTAGTGTGTAGCAAATCCAAAACCCGTAGAGATCTTTTCTCCTGTAAGACGCTTTATTCTGTCACAGTAGGTTTCATTGCCGGAAAAAATTTGATCGGCACGTTTATCTTGCCATGTAATAAGCGGAGAAACAGCCTTTCCGTTTACGTCGATATAAACAATGCCGTGCATCTGCCCTGTTATTCCAATGGAAGTAATACCAGAATATCTGTTTATTATGTGATTAAGCAGCTCGGACGCCTTTTTTGAAATAGCGTCAGCATCTTGTTCGTCAAAAAAAGGTTCTTTACCGCTTAATTTAAAATGATTCGGTATGCAATACGCCTCAACCTGATTTTTATACGTAAGATCAAAAACAGCAGCGCTGATCGTTGTTGTGCCGATATCAACAGCAACCGCAAGAGTTCCGTGTTTTTCATCAATTATTTCTTCGTTTTCTTCCAACGCATATTTGCAGTCAAGACCGCCTTTGCGAAAACGGCTCATGATCTCATCGCAAAAACTGTATTGTTCAGAGTACCTGCCGCCTTCTTTTTCGATCTCTGACTTTCGTTTTTCGAGCAACTCTTCAATGGAGATAACATTGTCATTCAAAAGTTTTATGTCAGATACAGATACTCCCGCCAATCTAAAAAGTTTGATTTTCTTAAGCAATTCAATATCAGCCTCGGTATAATCACGATAACCGTTCGATATTCTTTGAACCGTTAAAAGTCCTTTTGACTCATACAAGCGTATTGCTTTTTTAGAAAGTCCGGTAATCTGCGAGACATCATTTATTCTCATATGCGAATCCTCCATTTCCTTTTATTATATTATTTAGCATCACCCAAGGGGAATGTCAATACCTTTTCAGTTTTTATACAAGTTTTTCTGCGCATACTGTAAAATATCTCACTTTGTTCGATGTAAAATCAAATTTTTCCGCTTTTGCCGCTCTAACTTTTTACATTTTCTGTGCCGCAGATCCTCACTCGGCTGCGTTTTCCACATAAATATTAGTGCATGGTCTTGTGAAATTTTTTTCATTCGATTATAACATGTCGGAAACCCTTTTCTTTTTTCGGTATTCAAACGGCGGCACTTCGAAGTCTCGTCGGAAAGCAGACGAAAATTTACTTTGGGTCTCATATCCCACACTCCCTGCAATCTTTATGATGGACAAATCGGTTTTTTCAAGCAGCCCTGCCGCGCGTACCATACGTTTGTGCGTTGTGTACCGCGAAATGCTCTGCCCGAACACGCCGAAAAAAGTAATTCTTGATACTGCCTTCACAGATACCGAACTTCGCGGAAAATTCACGCACGGTGTGCATATGCGACAGATCGGCCGAAATGACAGATTCGATTTGTCTTGCAACATCAACCTGAAAATGCGTGCAATAGACCGACTTTACTTCCTTTGGGAGTAAGCGGTCGTATAAAAGCATGGCAAGCAAATCAATTACCCCGGTCTTCATACCGAGCCGGCTTACGGGATTGCCATCACTTTGCAGTATGTACAATTTTTTCAGCAGTTCAGCCGCTATCGGCAGCTCGGCGATAAAAGTATCACCGTCTCTACAATAGCGCTCTCTCAGTTCCTCTATATTAAGCCCGAAATAATCGCGCAGTACAGCAACACCGTCGTGAACCGCTTCGGGATCAATAAACAGTTCGATCACTTCATATAGTCCGCCCTGATAGATATATTGACTCTGTGCGAATTTTTCCGCAAGGGAAATCTGCCCCGCAGAGAGAAACACGCTCTTGTTATCATTCAGCACAAGCTCGCATCTGCCGCGAATACAGTAGTTGATGATGAGCGGTCCGTTGTCATCTGTCGCTTGATTGTAAGCAGGGATTCGCCATTCAGACAATGATCGCTTGCCTCATAGAAAGAAAGTATCGTGAACCGGTCAAGCATATTCTTCGCCATCATATTTTTCCCGAGGTCGGGCATATCCTTCATGAATTCAAAGCAATACTTTTCGGCTTTCCCGAAAAGCTGCTTGGTTTCATCCGGATATTTTTTTCCGACAGTACCGCTTATAAGGCTTTGCATATTGCGATTTAGCATAAACTCTTTTCATATTGATCACCTCCTGCCGATATGCTGTATTACTTTCTGCCGACGATCATGGCAGAGCTTTTCAGCATCATAGCCGCACGGCGCTTCGATCCGAAGATCGTCTCAGCAGTCTTCACGTACCGCACATCGGCAAAGCCCATACCCTTCAGCTTCTCCGCAAAGGCTTTCATATCACCGTACATCTGAGGCTTCATGTTGTCGTGCAGGACAAATACGCCGCCCTTTTTCAGAACACGCAGACTTTCAAAGGAGCAGAGCATGCTTGTCTGCGCCCATAATGTTATGGTAGACATAGTTGCTGATAACAGAGTCAAAACTCTCGTCCGGGAAGTCCGGCTTGTTGGCGTTGCCATGGACAAAGGCGCACCTTTCGCCGACGCCTTCGGACGCAGCATTTTTAAACTGCCACGTTCTCACGCGTGGTAAAAAATAAGTTGCGAAGGCTCATTTGAACCTTGCAACTTAATACTACTCCTTACAATTTGACAAGCATTTTTTTATTCTTGATAAGCATTATTTGTTGTGATATAATTTATTAAATGATTATAATATAAACGATATCAGAAAACGGAGTTTATCATGAAAGACGAATTATTTTTCAAAGAAATCGGGATAACGCATGAGAAAATTTATGACGGACGTATTCTTCATGTTTATCGCGACGACGTAACGCTTCCTAACGGTAAAAAAAGTATGCGGGAATATTGTATACATAACGGCGCTGTCGCCGTGGTCGCGCTTACCGCGGAAAATGAGGTCATATGCGTGCGTCAGTACCGCTATGCAATCGGTAGAGTAACTGTTGAAATCCCGGCGGGAAAACTTGATTCTGTATCGGAAGATCCTCTTTTGGCGGCTGAGCGTGAGCTTAGAGAAGAGACAGGATGCACGGCGGGAAAGATAACTTACGTTGGCGGACTCAATACTTCTCCTGCAATTCTTTCTGAAACGATACATATGTATCTTGCGGAAGAACTGAATTACGGAGAGTGCGATCCGGACGAGGATGAGTTTCTCGAAATTATTAAGATACCGCTTGAAAAGATGGTCGATATGATAATAAACGGTGAGATAATGGACTCCAAAACGCAGGCTGCGGTTCTCAAAGTATGGGCGATGAAACAGAAAAAGAAATGACCGAATCTTTTCTGAGGAATGTTTTGAGTTCTCTGGCTGAGCAAAAAAGCGTAATGATCAGCCGTGCCGGGCTTAACAGCATCGAACAATGTAAATATTCTCTCAGCTAAGTAAAGTGAAACGTAAAAACGCCCGTCATTCCTTGCGGTATGACGGGCGTTTTTTGTTGTTGAGCATTGACGCCTCCGTTTGAAGGCGCTGCCCGTTCAAGGGTCTGAGACTGTTTGTGGAAGAATACGTATTGTGGAATGGGGCTAAAACAGATTAATTCATTTTTTCTCTTAGGGTTATAAGCACTCCAAGCACTCCGTCAGAGTACGAAACGCTTAAATAAGCGTCGCCTTTTTCAAGCATCGTTCCGACTGATACGTCATTTGCGGCGGAATTCATTTCAGAGTATCCACTGTCTTTTAACTCTTGCACATATTGTTCTGATTCTTTTGATGAAATATCCTTAATAAAAATCGCATATCTGCCGGAATCAGTATAATCAAGCACATAATCTACCGAACCGCTTTGCGGCTGAACGATTTTCTCTGTAAAAGCGTTATCGGGCCATTGCGTCAAATACTCCGGCTCCGCATCTGCTATATTCCATGTGCTGTTGCTGAGTTCGTCGGTATGATTTTTCTTTGCCGAGCAGCCTGTAAAAATTGAGCAAACGAGCAGCACGGCAAGAAAAAGCAAGGCAAGTCTTTCTTTATTCCACATAATATTTTCTCTCAATCTTTTTTGTGAATACAGCGAATCCCAACTCAGTGAGTTAAGAAGAACATAAGCACAAAGAGAATACCGATGACCCATGTGCCTACGTTTATATCCTTAATCTTTCCTGAGAAGATCTTTATCAAAATGTGAGAGGAAAGACCGAACGCGATACCGTAGGAAATGTTGTAAGTAAAAGGCATCATAGCGAGAGTGAAGAATGCAGGAACGGCATCTTCGGGATTATCCCATGCTATTTCTTTTACACAGCTCATCATGAGAATACCGACATAAATAAGAGCTGCCGCAGTAGCGCATGAGGGGATGAGAGCTGCGATAGGGCAAAGGAACATTGCAACAAAGAACATTCCGGAGGTAACGAGAGCGGAAAGTCCCGTACGGCCTCCTTCTGCAACGCCTGCCGAGGATTCAACGAATGTAGTTACGGTAGAAGTTCCGCAGACCGCTCCGAATACGGTGGCAATTGCGTCTGAAAGCATAGCGCGGTCCATATTCGGAACGTCGCCGTCTTTTGTGAGCATATTTCCTCTTGAGCACGCTCCGTACAGAGTGCCGAGAGTGTCAAACATATCTACCATGCAGAAAGCGAGAGCGGTTGTGACGATAGCTAAAATAAGTTCGGTCGTGGAGTGATTTGCGAGAAAAGCGGAATAATCAAAACCTTCGGTGAAAACTTTTCCGAAAGAAAGATTGAAGAAATCGGCGAAAGCCGTAAGCGGATTCAGAGTTTTTCCGTCAAAGAAATTCGCGTAGAAACCGTTTACGGATAAACCGAGGAGATAATAGACCGCGCTTCCGCCGAGAATGCCCCACAATACCGCGCCGCGAACTTTTTTTATGGCAAGTACGGCTATGAGAGCTACGCTTAAGATTGTAACGATTTTAGGCATGATGTCAGCCCAGGTAACTCCCGCGAGGACGTTGAAAGAGGAGAGGTTTACGGCAGTTGCCGAGTCTTTTACGACGATTCCCGCGTTTTGCAGACCGACAAACGCAATGAAAAGACCGATTCCCGCGGGAATCGCTATTTTTACGGCTTTCGGTATCGAGTTGAAAATTATTTTGCGGAGTCCGGTAACGGTAAGAATGACGAAAAGAAGACCGTCGAAGAGGACAAGAGTGAGCGCATTTGCGTAGGTAAACCCAAGTCCGAGACAGACTGTGTATACAAAAAACGCATTAAGTCCCATACCGGACGCTTGGGCAAGGGGAAGATTTGCAACAAAAGCGATGAGAAGGGTACCGACGACGGCGGAAACAGCGGTTGCAATGTAAATTGCTGTGTAGTAGCCTTCTCCGAGAGAAGAGAAAATACCGGCGTTGGTCATGAGTATGTATGCCATAGCCATGAACGTTGTTATTCCCGCGAGTATTTCAGTGCGGATGGTTGAGCCCTTTTCGCGAACTCCAAAAAACTTTTCCATAGTGGAAACTCCTTTTATGTAATTATTTTGGTGACAGTTTGATAATGTTTTACGGTCGGCAACAGCATAAAACCTTGCTGACATATTATGCAGAGCAGATGGACAGACAATAAAAAACATATTAAGTTGAGCGTTTTTTGTTCAAATATCCGATGGGGCAAAAACCTCATGCCGGAGAGCTTATCTGTATCCGAGAAAAACGAGCATATCGGATTTTCCTCTGTTGGCAAAGCATGAGTAAGGAATAAGCTTTATTTCTGTTTCTTCGAATTTTTCCGATGAAATAGGAGCGTACAACTCTCCCGATGCGGATATTCGAATAAATCCGGGAAGAGATATTTCGTTAAGCATAAAACAGGAGTTATATTTGATCAAAGCCTCCGATATGCGGCGAACGTCAAAGCTGAGTGAAAAAATGTCTTTGTTATCTATTCCTTCGGCGCAGTAAACAACCGGACCGAGGCATACGGCGGCTTTTCCGGAAAGTTCCTTTACCGCAGGATTTGCGGTGATAAGACAAGGCTTCATATTGAATTCAAGAGAAAATTCACCGCTATTAAAGCGCGCATAACCGTTTTTCATCACATAAGGCTTGTCCGCCGTAAAGAAAGAGCACCAACCCGGGATTCGCACGTGTACCGGGACATTAGAAGTGATTTTCAGTTTGCCGTTTAGCGGATAGTCCGTTTTAACGTTAACATTTACTCCGTCTTTTTCATATGTGCTGTCGGCAAACTGATTTATGTAAATTTCTTTTGTTTCTTCATCGTAAGCGTAGAAATATCTTTCAAGAGACGAAAGGAATCTGCACAGATTGGGCGGACAGCAGGAACATGAGAAGTTATTCGGGCGCTCGTCGGGAGCGTAGATGAAACTTTTTGTTTTTACATATGGCTTCGTGTAATTTTCGACGCGTATTTCAAGGGGATTTTCATAGAAAAAACAATCGCCCGAGAGGGAAATCCCCGAAAGAATTCCGTTATATATCTCGCGTTCTATGATGTCGGCGTATATTGAGGGACGTTTTTTATCGAGAAGAAACATACGGTGCGAAAACATTACCATTCCTATTGAAGCGCAGGTTTCGTTATAGGCGGTATCGCTCGGAAGATCGTACGGAATAGAAAAACTCTCGCCGAATCGAGTGGCTCCGATTCCTCCTGTTAATGACATTTTGCGCTTTGTTATATCGTCAAAAAGCGCCTTGCAGGCATCGGCGAGCGCTTGATCTTCGGTTTCACGCGCTATATCAGCCATTGCGGAATAAAAGTATACGCCGCGAACAGCGTGACCGACTGCATCACGCTGTTCTCTTGCGGGAATATGAGATTGAAAATATGCGTTTTCTAAGTAATTTTCTTCTTCGGAAACCGTGCCGCGTATGTTAACAAAATACTTTGAAAGCTCTAGATATTTTTTCTTACCCGTAGTTTTGTAGAGCCTGTAAAGCGCAAGTTCGACTTCCTCGTGACCCGGAGTCAAAAAAGAGGCGGAATGTTCATCCATGAAAACTTTTTTTATCAGATCGGCATATTTTTCGGCACACTTAAGCCATCTGTCCCGTCCCGTCGCCTCATAGTAAGCGCACGCGCCTTCTATCATATGTCCCGCGCAGTATAGCTCATGATTACCGCGTACAGTGAATCGTTTATCGGGAGCGACAACGGCATAATAGCTGTTGAAGTAGCCGTCATCCCACTGATGCTCTTCAATGCGGTCGATAAGAGACTCCACTTTTTGTTCAAGCTCCGGGATATTTTCTCTTTGAAGAATGTACGCCGCGCCCTCCATCCATTTTACTACGTCCGAGTCCCAGTAAATATGCGGTTTGTTCGGCATACCTTCTTCCCAGTTGAAGTCGAACGCTCCGATGCGTCCCGATTCTTTGAACTGCTGATATACTG
>CAKSJC010000071.1 GCA_934462885.1 uncultured Eubacteriales bacterium
TTTCGACTGTTCCGACTTCGTTTGAGAATACAGCAATAACCTTCGACCCATCGTTTACATTAATCGTAGAAGAGTATTCTCCTGTTCTGAACATCACACGTCCGTTACTTACAACGACAACAGCGCTGTTTTTGTCGAATACAAACTTGACTCCGTCAAGTCCGCGAACTGAAGAAAGGCTTTCTGCGTTTCCTCTGTCGATCGAGTAGTAATTTTTTCCGTTAAGCTCGATCACTGTATCTTTAGCAGAATCAATAGCGTATGCAATCTCGTCTACGCCGTTTGAATTCTGAATAAATTCGTCCTTGCCGGATAAAATAATACCGTCCTCGCTCTTCATTGGGATAAGCGCATATACGCCGTCTGTTTCGCTATATCTGTAAATATTGCCGGCTTCTCCGACTGAGTTTTTAACAACAACAGTCTTTTCTTCTCCGTTTACGAAAGCATCCATGACATATTTGAATCTTCCGTTTTCATATACTTTTTCAGCGTCGGAGAGAGCTAAAATATATTTGCTTGACGAAGATACTGTCACGCCTTCAACAATGTCTACTATCATGCCGTTATATACGACCGCCGATACTCTGTTTCCGAGAGAAAGCTTTTCTCTGATAGATTCGCCGGAAATGCCTGCTGCTTCGTTTCCGAGAACATACGTGTCATCATCTAGCTTTGCCGATTCAAGTGAGAGACGATTCACTCTTCCGCTCACTATGTCAAGGACAGTCGCGATCTCAAGCTCGGATGTTTCGGGATTATAGTAGTAAAGCACATGATCGCCGTTCACAGCCTTAGCATCGTTTATAATATTTAGGTCATCTTCATGCTTGTTTGCGGCAAGGTTAACTTTTCCGTCTGATGTTACGTTAAGAACATCCATGTTGAATACGCGAAGAACAGCACGATCGGCAACTTCGTTTCCACTGTCGCAAAGGAGAGTTACACGGTAGAATCCAAGGAGAGACTGAAGCTCTTTTGTATTCTTGATGATTGCAAGCTTTCCGTCGTCGTCGTAAGCGTAAAGCTTAAGCTCATTATTGTTTGTTGAAAGCTTATCGGAATATTCTTCAACAAGAGTGTAAGCGTTTTCACCTATTATTACGGTGTCTTTTTTGGAATTAATTTCGACTGTAGTATAATCCTTAGCGCTTGACATGGCTACTGCGGAAAGAACATCAAATTTTCCGTTTTCCTCTTTATAGATAACTCTGTAAGACATTCCGAGATTCTTATCAGCCGAATCTGTAAGATTCATTGAAGAATAAGAAACGGTCATATTGAAATTCTTATCATCGTTTTCAGCTTTGAGAGTAACGTAGCCGTCTTTTATAACGGTTTCCCCTTCAATCGCATAGTTGTTTGTTGCTACAAGGACAGTTTCAGCTATGTTATAGCCGAATACTTCCTCAATAATTGAAGTTGATTCGTAATAAATATTACCGTTTGTCGCGTTTCTCGCAACGAGGTACTCTGATGTGAGAGCATTGTAAAGAATGACTGCGCTCTCGCCTCTTGTGAGTGTTTCATCATATCCTACTTTGCTGAGCCCGCGGTCAAGTCCAAGTTTGATACCTGCGTTTATATAGGACCAAGGATAACCTTTGTTCATTTTCTCAGTCTCCTGACCAAGCGCTCGAACAAGCATCGTCATTGCGTCCTGCTTTGTGATGCCGCCTGTTGGATTAAATTTCGATTCCCCTACTCCCTTTATATAGCCTGCAGCGCTCGCCCATGAGATCGCTCCGTTATAATAAGGTTCATAAAGGTCTTCGAATCCGCTTGTGTTGACTCTTCCGGCATCGTCGCGTCCGAGCATGAGTCTGAACAGAAGAGTCGCCATCTGTTCTCTTGTTACGTTTTCATCGGGGGAGAACTCATTTTCACTTGTTCCTTTAATAACGCCGATGTCTGATAAAATCGAAATCTCATTTTTTGAAACGTAATCTTTGTCAACGTCGTCGTAGTTCTTAGCAAATGTCAACGTACCGCAGCCGCCTATCATAAGCGCCGCAAGAGCGGTACCGATAACTTTCTTAAATACGTTCATTTGTTTTCCTCCTGTGATTTGATGCGGTCTTTTTCGCCGCGACGATATGATATCACATTCAAAAAACGATTTCAAGACTTTTTATGCATTTGCAACAAAGTTGAAACATTTATTCATTCGTTTTTCATTAAATTTGATTATTATTCCAGTATTGGCATAATAACATTTTATTTTTTAACTTTTTTCGGTAAAAAAGTAAAAAGCAGAACGTTTTAAGTGTTCTGCTCTTTTTTTGTTACTGTATTTAATTTATTATGCTTAATTTCCATCCCCGCTGTAAAAGACTACTTCCTGCGGATATCTCATTCCAAGCTTTTCACGTGCTATTTCTTCAATATAGTCATCATCAAAAGGTTTGTCAAGTTCCGAACGGATTCTGTCAACACGTTCTTCTGCTTCTTCTATTTTATTCTCAAGTTCAGCAGTTTTAGCAAGAAGCTCGTTGCGCTTAAATCCCAAAGTAATAAACATCACCGCAAAGAAAACGCAGAAGACAAGAATAGAAAGTCTGACAAAAACATTCTTAAAAACCGTTTTCATTTTTTTATTTTCTCCTTTGGAAATTTATTCTCAAACGAGATATCGCGTTTTATATTGCTTTTATAAAAACCTGAGACTAACGCCGAACATAGTTTTCGAGCAGCCGCAACCACGTGAGCCACGGTCAAGGAGTAAAGGAAAAAAACTATTCCGGAAAAAAACTTAAAAACAAACCGACACGGAACTACTATCAGATAGTAGAAAACTTTTTTTATAAAGCCTACTATAAGTTCGGAAAATATCATAACGACACGTCCGAGTGTGAAATAATAGACAACAAATCCTAAAAAAACGGAAACAAGCATAAAAACTCTTGGTTTACCGTTATTCATCAGATATGTGAAAAACGAAAATGAAGCTGTCACAGATATCGAGTATACAAAATCGAATATAAAGAAAATTAAAAACGAACCCCTACCCCGATTTATTTTTCGTTCTTTTCCGTCGTACGACGCGATGTTACATATAATATGTATTATTCTAATTATATCGTATTCCGCGCCGAAAATCAACCCCAAAAAGAAAGAATATATAACAACATATATTTGATTATTAATAAATAATTCCATTATTTAAAAAGCTTGGATAAAAAACCTTGTTTTTCTGTTTGCTCTTTTTTACTATAATAGAAAAAACTGTCAAATTCGCCGTTAATTTTCAGTTCGCCTTTTTCTGTACTGAAGCTTTCGATCTTCAGATTTTTTCCTTCGACGCTTATCATTCCGAGATCAGATGAAACAGTTACCTGATCGTCGTCAAAGCTTACAACCTCTTTAATACCTGTCAAATCCATATGTTTGCGTGAAAAAAGACATATATTCTGTTCTATATCCATATATCAAGCTCCGTTTTTCAGTTTACTTGATTATATGAGAGAGAAAGCGAATATATGCCTATTACCATTAGTCTGCAATTATTTCGTAAAGAGACGCGGCATCTGCCTTTGCCGTGTGTTCTTTAACATCAAGAACTCTTAGCTTTAATGTTCTGTCTCCGTATGTTACCGCGATAATATCGCCTTCTTTTACATCGTAAGACGCTTTCGCGCGTTTTCCGTTTACTTCGACGTGTTCCGTATCGCACGCTTCGTTAGCTACCGTTCTTCTTTTAATTATTCTGGACACCTTCAAAAATTTATCAAGTCTCATTTCATGCTCCTCATTTTTCAGGATATTTTTCTATAAATTCATCCACTCTTTCAGAAAGCCTTTTTTCCTCATCTGAGTCGTTTCCTGCGATTATAACGGAAGTAAATATAATTTCTGTAAGAATTTTCTGTTTTTCCTCTCCTGACACTCCGTCAAGTTTACCGCAAAGCTCTTCCAGCTTCTCGATAAGAGATTCATCCGTACCAAAGTCAAATCCGTCTTTGCGCGCTTTTTTTGTTGTTTTTACTGCTCGCATGAGCGCCGGAAACTGCTTTGGTATCGACATCATTGATTCTTTCACGCCGCCGCGCTTTTTTTCTTCGTTTTTTATCTTATCCCAATTCGTTAGAACATCTGCCGAACCGGTTACTTTGATTTCTCCGAAAACATGAGGATGACGGTGAATCATCTTTTTGCAGATATCGTCTATAACATCGTCCACACAAAATGTACCGCGTTCCCTCTCAATCTCGCTGTGAAAGATCACCTGAAAGAGCACATCTCCGAGTTCTTCGCGCATGAGAGTTAAATCTTCTTTATCTATTGCTTCTACGACCTCATACGTCTCTTCTATTATGTCGTTTCTTATAGATTTATGTGTCTGTTCTCTGTCCCATGGGCATCCGCCCTCTCCGCGAAGAACCTCCGTCAGCTCGCAAAGTGACTTGAAATCGTGTTTTTCTTCATTCAACAGCTTTCTTTTTAATTCGTTTGTATGTTCCATATTTATTATCCTTTTTCTTTTTTCTGCCGAGCCCGCTTATTTCCGATATTTCCGACAATGTCACGGTCTTAAAAGCGAACAGCGCCGCCGCATAAACCGCAGCTGCAACCGCTATCGCAGTAATGCATGATATACTTTCGCCTGCAAACATATTCATTAGCCTATTTACAAAATACGCGCTTCCCGCGCAAAGTACGGAAGAAACAAGCGGACCTATAAACGTCTTTCGCGAAACTATTTTAACACCGGTATATTTAACTACGTACATTATATTTAACGCAGTAACCGTAAGATAACAAAGAAAAGTTGACACAGGCGCACCGGAGATTCCTATTTTACTCAACAGCACCGCGCTTGAGGCGCATTTAATAACAGCTCCGCAAAGCATTGAGACGACCGTTTTCGATTCTTTGCCGCATCCTTGAAGAATAGAATTGGTAACTGCTAAAATACATATGAAAACCGATGAGGGGGCAAGGAGAGACAAAAGCGGAGAAGCCATATGAGCTGATGAATCTTTATATAATAGACAAAGTATAGGATCTGCAAGGACGGAAAGCCCAAGCGCGCAAGGAAGTCCAATAATTATCGAATACCTGAACGCTCTTTCGCATGCCGTTTCTGTTTTTTCTTTTAGTCTGAGCGCTACCGAAGAAGCTACGACAGGTACGAGAGAATATGCGATAGGGTATACAAGAACAGGCGGAAGATTGAACATCGGCACGGCAAGAGATGTATAATTTCCAAACAAAGTAGCGGCGGCTTCCTCGCCGATGCCGTTATTTCTCAATATCCTTTGTATCATCGCAGTATCTATCATATTTGTAAGGCTCATCACTGACGAGCTAACCGTTATTGGGAGCGATATTTTAATAAATCTCGCAAGAACAGCCCCGACAGGAGTTTTTTCTCTGTTTATAAACGTACTTCCTTCTTTTATATCTCGTTTTTTTCTCACCATCTTTATGATGACAAGGTAGATCATACCTAAAAATGAGCCGAGTGTTAAACCGAACACCGCAAATGCAGCAACTATATGTACAGGATATCCAAATCGGATAGCGTACCCTGCGCCGGCGATTCCGAAAACAAGCTTACCCACCGCTTCGATAAGCTGTGAGATCGCAGTAGGAGTCATGTTGCCGCACCCCTGGAAATATCCTCTGTACGCGCTTGAAATACATATAAAAAGCATCGTCGGAGCTGCCGCCATTACCGAAAAAGCCGATCTGTCCGAACGAATAAGCTCTGCTAGCTCATCCGCAAAGAAAAACAGAAGCGAAAAAGAAACAACTCCGATAACAGAAAAAATGAGAAGCGCAAGTTTATACACGCGCTGTGCACCGTCTTTATTTCCTATTGAGCGATTTTCCGACACCATAACGGTTATCGCCACCGGAAGTCCCGCTGTCGAAAGCATATAAAAAAAAGTATAAATGGAATAGGCTGAGTTATAGTAACCCATTCCGGTATCACCGACGATATGATTCATCGGTATTTTAAAAAACAATCCCGCTATCTTTACAAGAATATTTGAGACCGTCAAGATGATAACGCCTGATAAAAAACTGCTTTTATTTCCCCTAAGTGAAGTTTTTTCTGCGGACATAATCTCTCCCAAAGAGCGGTATCCGCATAGTCACCGCATATTATTTCCCGATGAACTCACGAAATACCGAATTTTCGGGAACCATACGGTCTGAAAAATGAGGACATTCAAACGCTTTCATTTTACATAAAAGATCTTTAGCCTCTTGACTGTATTTGCTTTTCTCCGGAACGTCGCAGAGGAGCGGACGCACAAAAGAGGAAATTATAAAAGGCTCATATTCCATAAACGAATTCAAATATATACTGCAGTTTTCGGAATTTGGGAAAATATTCGCATCCTCATTGTCGCGGACACTTTTCCACAAATGCAGTGTAAATTCGGCTGACGAATTTCTGAATTTGTAGTCGCGCACTATTCTCCTCAAAAGCCGTATCTCATTTTTCGTGAGGATGGTTCCGTTATATATGATATCGTCCGTTACTGAAATAAAAATGCTCTTATTTGCGCCGCAAAACAGTTCTGTTATCTCAGGGTAGACCGCCTGGATTCCTTCAAAAACATATATATCGTTTTTCTTTGGAATATATTCTTCATATCCTACCCTGCGTGTTACCGTAAAATCATAATTTGGAATAAGGACGCTTTTCCCCTCCGTAAGTCTCTTTGTAAACTTAGCGAAATAATCAAAATCTATCGCCTTTATGCTGTCGTAATCGGGAACTTCTTTTGTAACGCACCTCTCACCGTTTCTGTCGATATAAAAATCGTCTATCGACATTACGACAGCGTTTTTTTCGTTCTCTTCAATACGTTTCGTCAGAATTCCGGCAGTTGTAGTTTTCCCGGAACATGTGGGTCCTGCCAACGTTATAATCATTGTTTCACTTTTCCCCACTATCTTATCTACAGCCTCGTTTATGTGCTTATTAAAGTTTTCCTCGCATTGCAGAATCAAATTCAAAGCTGCATCTTCAGACATAATGTTAAAATCAATTTTTTTCATAAAATCACCGTTTTAGAAATTACTTGTCAGTAATAATTTAAAAAATCACCTTTTAGTCAAAAAGTCCGCAAAGCTTTTCCTAAGCGCCTCTCTCTTCTCGAGTGCATTTCCCTTCGTATAATCACGCAAATACTCATACGGATATTTAGGATGAAAAAGTCTGTCGATTTTCACATTTCCTTTTTCATCGGGAAGAGACACGAATTTCGTCACCGATGAAGCGCCGGCTGAAAAAATACTGTGTACCTCTTCCATCATAAACACATTGTAAAGTCCCTCATGCCCCGGAAGAGAATATCCGACATTTTCAAGATTTCCGACAGTATTTTTCTGTCTGTACATATAATATGGCAGATATCCCGCTTCTGACAGGACTTTTTGAGAATATTCAACACTTTCGGCGGCAACTATACTGCTTCTGTCAAATTTATCTCCCTCTTTTTTGAATTCGGAAGCTCTTTTAACACTGAAAGTATGAACCGTAATATTTTCCGGTTGAAGAGCGATTATCCTGTTGATAGTGTTTATAAATGACTCCGTCGTATCATAAGGAAGCCCTGCTATAAGATCAACATTTATATCTCGTATTCCGCTTTCTCTTGCGATACCGTATGCTTCAAAAAACATTTCCGAAGAGTGTGCACGCCCTATTTTTTTCAAAACTTCATCGTTCAATGTTTGAGTGTTAACGCTTAGTCTTGTTACTCCGTATTCAGCCGCTATCTTCAGTTTTTTGCGGTTTATGGTATCCGGACGCCCCGCTTCGAGAGTAAATTCTTCGAAATCTGAAATGTTTTTTCTGATATTTGAAAGTAGAAATTCAAGCTGCTCTTC
>CAKSJC010000072.1 GCA_934462885.1 uncultured Eubacteriales bacterium
GCAAGACCTGCCGCAGCAAAAGGTCAGTATATCAAAAGCTGCGTAATTGCTTCTACAATGGGTCCCGGCATCAAGGTTAACTCTGCGAAGCTCGGTTAATTTAATCGACGTTTTCTAAATTTAATCGGTGGAAGTTATTCCACCGATTTTTTCCATAAAAAAGTCCCGAAGCGAAAAGCTTTCGGGACTTTTTTATGCAATTTATATGTTATTTTCAATCAAGCTCGGAATAAATCATATCCTTCAGACGTCTTTGAACGTATCCGCCCTGACCGTTCAGAAGATGCTTTGTAAATACCACGGACAAGCGCTTATTTGGATCAATGAGCACATACGAGCCTGCCGCTCCGTCCCACCCGAATTCGCCCATCGAACCGAGAGTTCCGGCACGCACCGGGTCCATAAATGTGCGCACACCGTAACCGTATCCGTATCCCCATGTGTGGCTCATGTTCATGGCAAAATCGTTTTTTATCTGTTCCGGAGTAAGCGTATTTGTGCGCATGAGGTTTATTGATGCAGGTGAAAGAAATCTGTATCCGTTTTTCGGAGAAGTTCCAAGGTTTGCCATTGTAACCGCAAACTTTGCGTAATCCTCATGAGTAGAAACCACTCCGGCGCCGCCCGAGTCATAATCCGGTCCCAGTATATGAGAGCACGTCGTGCGAGTACGTACTTTTCTTTTTTCTTCATAGTTATAGCTGTACTGAACCGCAAATCGCTTTTTTAATTCTTCGGATTCGGGGAGATTGTACGACGTTTCGTTCATTTCAAGAGGATCAAACAAGACCTCTTTCGCATAGTCGCGAAGTTTCTTTCCGGAAACAACTTCGATAAAGGCTCCGAGAAGATCGTGCGAAAATCCATATTTCCAATGAGAACCGGGTTCAAAGTAAAGCGGATATTTTGCAATAGCCGCTGCAACTTCTCGCGTGGGGCATCTTCCGTTTGTTCTTTCCTTAACCTCACGCAGATACGGACTGTCAAAGTCATATCCGAATCCGGAGGTCATATTGAATAGATGTCCTATACGAATAGGCTCAGATGGTTTTACAAATTCCTCGCGTCCGTCGATATTTTTTCTCACCGTAACATCGCGGAATTCAGGCATAAAATCAAAAACGGGGTCAAACATCGCGAATTTTCCCTCTTCAAGGAGTTTGAAACCAAGGGCGCACGTTATCACCTTGCTTGCCGACCAAAAGAAGTACAGCTCATCTCCGCGCATGGGGATTTTGTTCTCTATATCCGCCCATCCTGTATAATATCGGTAAATCATTTCTCCGTCGAGGTACACCGAGCAGTCGCACCCCGGCGCTATCCATTCGCAAAGCTTATCTTGAAAATTTTTTATCTTTTGAAAATGCATGCGCACCTCTTGTTTAATCAATGTAGTAAATTTCCATATCATAATGGTATCCGGTTAACGCAAAGCTGGGAAGCTGTGGATTATCCGGCGATATCCAAATGTCGATTTCCCACTCGTCTACGAGAGAACCGGTATCGGACGCTATGCGTACGCCGAAATCGTATTTTGAGTTTTTTACGTACAGTTTCGTATAAAGCGGAATATAGTTAGGATCGACCGCAATTACTGACTCGTCTGCCGTTGTTCCGATATACGTAAGTCCTTCAATATTGTAATATGTAGCCGGAACCGTTCTTCTGTATGAGTAAGTATATGTTTTTCCGTCGGCGCCGACAAAAGATCCGCCGACTCCTATCTCGTATTTTTCGTTGACGGGCCATTTTGTTATTTCTTCCGAGACGGCGTATCTTGTGTTCTCTTCACCGTTTACGTATTCGACGGTATACGTTGTGTTTTTTTCTCCGGTTTCTCCGTAAGAAATATAGTTCGTTGAACCGCGCGGTATCGTATCCGTTTCGATTTTTTCGCTTCCATACGCTATTGCTTCGGTCACGGTTTCCGTCTTGTATTCGACTTTATCGATGTTGATAACAATGTTTGCGGCTATAACAAAATCTGTATCTACCGACGGCTTATCGCCTTCGGTAAGCGTATATCCAACCGTTGCAAGTAATTCGCCAAGCGTTATTTTTTCAGTTGATACGACTATATCGTCGCGATTGAAAAAATCAAGAGTAACGTTAAACCGAAGAGGTTCTTCCGCTTTGACATCCGTATCAAATTCGTCCGATTTATCCGACTGAGCGTTTTGTTTTATTCCGTTTTTAGATTCGATAATCATCGTATTTTCCGGTGCTGTCTCGCTCATATCGATATCCGGCAGACGCGCCTTGTCTGTTCTTGCATACGCGCTGTTAACGGCAAGAATCAGCGATGAGAGCATAACTATCGCAATAACGGCAACGGCTAACACAACTTTCAGCTTTTCCGGAATAGCCGGTTCTTCTTTATCGTAATGGAATCCCTTGTTTTTTTCGGATCCGGCGTTTATTTCTCTTGTCTTTACGGGTGAGGGCGTCTGAATTTCGAAATGTATTTTTCGCCGCGCAAGTTCGTCAGAAAGGACGGTATCGCATTCATTTTCATCGTCTTTCTCGCTTTTAGGTTCATCAGGTAAAGCGTTTTTTTCGTCGTTTTCTTTTTCGGCATTTTCCTCAGATTCGGGCAAAGAATCCGTTTCTTCACTATATTGCGAAAGCGATTCCTCACTTTCGGCGGAATAATTTATTTCTTCCGAATCAACCGGATTGTTTGCGCTTTCTTCGGCATCCGTATTTTCGCATTCCGCGTTTTCGGATTCTGTTTCGGTCGGCATTTTCTGAGCTTCATCAAGAACGGCACTGTTATTCTTGTCGTTTTCCAAGTTAATTCCTCCGTGCGTCGAGTTTTGCAAAATCGACACGTTTACCATTTTATATCAAAATTATATCATACCTTATAATAAATATCAACATTTTTTTACCGAATCGACCTGCCTGGAAAATAACCGAGAACATCCGCTGTTCCGATTTGGCGCAGCGGATGTTTTGTTTTTATGGTTTTTAATTAAGCGAGTCGTGTCCTATCGCCCTTATTTCGCTTATTGCCGCCCAGTTATTAACGGCGGTCTTAAAGCCTGAAAGCTTTATTGAGGATGTTTTTACCCCGCCCATGTCGAATGTCATTGCGTCCTTGGTTTTATATAGATCGATATGCTTGACGCTTCCGTCCGAAAGCGTAACGTCGGCGTCGGTAAACCAAGTATCGTGGGGAAAATCGCATCGCGCGACTATTTCAAGAGAATCAAGAACGATTTCGCGCCCGAAATCCACCGTAATATAGTTTTCACTCATCGAATCTTTGTCCGGACCCCACGATTGCACCGGATATACTCCGTGCGAGGTATTAGCGCTGAATCCGTCGATCGCGCATCTTGCGGCGTAATGTTCCGCATTATCGTCCGCTACGCTGTTCGTGAAAGCATGAGGAAATACGTTTGCGGCGTTCGTCAAATCGTAAGGATTCAAAGCAAGATTCCTTTTTTCAAGAAGTTCGTCATTCGTTGGAATTCGAGCAAACGCTACGTTATTGACATATACTATGCCGCTGTTTTCGTTCAGCGTCAATGGGAAAATATTAGCCATGTTCGCAGGGAAGGTATATTCGAATATGCCGTTTTCGCAATATACTATGCTTTCTCCGAGTCTTGACGAGAGACATACGGCTACGTATTTTTCTCCATCCGGCAGCGTTATTTTGATTTTTTGTCCGGATTTATAAGTCTCGGAAATGTTAAGTATCGCATATCCGATACCGCTTGCGGAAATTGTTTTCGCACCGTCTGCGCTCGTAAATTCTATACTCAGTTTATCGTTTTCGGAATACTTTCCGCCCTTTGCGTCGACGATCGCTTTGTTCATTCCGTCATAGCAAGTGCGCTTATTGTTTTTTTCCTCATACTCGCGCACGGCGTTGTCATTCCATACGACGTTCTCGTTATAATCGCCGTAGCAAGGAGCGCATAAATCTATAAAGCATTCGATTTTCCGTATTTCTTCTTCGGAAAGACCGCCATGACCGCTTCTCAGACGTTTCACAAGATCCGATTTGCCTGATCCGAAAGAATAGGGCTTTATTGTTTCCGCTTTGCTCATCGACGAAAGATAATTTATATATTTTCCGCTTGTATTGCCGATAATTTCGTGAGAAATTACTTTGGTCGACGTCAAAACAAGATAAGAAAGCGGCCAGTTTTTCTTGGTTCTGTATCCCATG
Source organism: uncultured Eubacteriales bacterium (assembly GCA_934462885.1). Taxonomy (GTDB): domain Bacteria; phylum Bacillota; class Clostridia; order Oscillospirales; family CAG-272; genus UMGS1696. Next base: position 4,184 of record CAKSJC010000072.1, read on the forward strand.
ATATTCTGACTCTCAAGCGATATTTCTCCTTTTCCGACCGACGGATCAAGCGGCACAACGGTTTCGCTTTCAGGGAGCTTTTCGTGAGCGTACAATGAAAAATCAAGTCGTTTTATATCTCGTGTGTTGTCAAGCGAGATTGCGATAACGTTTTCTCCGTTTTTCAAGTATTCCGTTGCGTCTTTTGTTAGCACGTAACCCATGTAATACGGTTCGACGTCAAGCCTATTCGAAGAAACGAGCATTGTTCCGTTTACAAAAACGTCGACGTTATCGTTGTTTATTATATCGAATCTGAGAGGGGATCCCTCGTATTTCGCAGCGTCGTTTATCTTAAAGGTTTTTCTGAGAAAAATAGTTTTACCGCCGCTTAATCCAAAGTTGGCAAAAGGCGCCGCAGCGGTCGTCCACCCTTCAGCTTCGTCTGTTTTTGTAGTCCAACCGTCCGGAGCTGCGTCAAGATTATCGGCAAGAAGATACTCCCATTCTCCGGTTGCGTCTGCAAAGATTTTTTTCTCCCCAAGTTCCTCTCCCGAGAAAATTCCGAGATCGAAATATTTAGTTTCCGCCTCAATCTTTATTTCGTTTTCGCCGAACCTGAACGCTTTACGCATTTCATTCGATATCGGTGTGCAGATCGATTTTGAAGAAGCGTTATTAAAGGATAGAACGAATTTTCCGCTAATGTAAATGTCCGCTTTTCCTGAAATTCGCCCGATCAGATAAATTGGCTGCGAGTTTAGATCGAAATAAGTTCCGACAAATGAAGCTTTTGCGGTAAACTTGCCTGAAACTACGGAATTTTGTTCTCCCGGAGCTGTCTTTCCGTCCGAAAAAGGAGCGCGCGCGACGCTTGTTTTTCCGCTTGAATCCGTAATACTCCATTCGGCGTCCCTCGGAAGAATTACTGAATTTGAGTACATTACGTCTACTTCGTCCGAAGAATCACCTATAAACTCATGCGCAGTATCGCGGTTTGAATGGCAAACGACGCACGACTTATCTAAAATCGGTTGAATTTCTTTAAGATATGAAAATCCGTCCGCGTCGCTGTAAGGATCGTAGTTTTCGTCCGTCATAAACAAATCCGGAATAATTTCGCTTACTCCTTTTTTCATAGCGAGCGTAACATTTCCGTTTACCGTTGGCGCCGTATTTTTATCGACATGACAACCCACGCATGAAAAAGTCTCATTCGGCATAAGAGTTGCCCAGGAACGCATCGTTTGAATTACGCATCCGTTTTCGTCAAGGAGCTGGAAGTAAAGCGGCGCGTTTGCGGGAGCCTTGAACAATGCGCTTCCGTCTTCTTCAACCGGAACGATTCCTATTACTTTCTTTACGTCCCAAGAAGCGTTTCCCGTCGATATCGGCGAATATTGATCCGCGCCTCCCTCGCCGCGGGCGACTGTTGCTCCGATCGACGAGCTTCTGTATTCAAGCTCAACTACGCGCAGATATTTTACATCTTCCTCCCGTACGCCTTCCATCGATTGACCTTCATATACGTTCGAAACATAGAACGTTCCGGTTTCGCTTGCGTAGTTCACCATGCTCGGACGCGAGAACATATTTCTCGCAAAAACGGGGACGCACTGTGAAGCGGGATAGTTGTTTGAGGTTTCGGCGAGAGTGATCTCGCGTTCGCTTTCGCAGTCGTATACTGCGATTCTATACGGGGCGTTCACCCAGCTATATTTGTCGACCGTTGAGTAAATGAACAAGTTCCCCGACATTGCATACGGATATTTGTACTGCTTTCCTTCCATGCCGAAAAAATCAACGGCTTGCGGGCGCGTTCCGTCGTCGAAAACAAAATTTACCGATTCTTTTGAATTTCTTGAAATATTCGTATCGACGATAACAAGCTTTCCGGTCTGTTTAACGTGGTGTCCTGTCGCTATTGAAATATACTTTCCGACTTCTCCGGGTATTTCTCGCGTGTGAAGAAGAGAGGGAGGATAGGTCGCGTTGTTTCCCCAAAGCTCGGTTTGATTCGTTCCGTCCTCGAACATTTGAAATACGCCCTGAACCCACATCTGAGTTCTGTCGCTGTAATCCCATCTCGTATATATTACACGTCCGTCGGATGTAACCGTCGGGTACGTAGTATGTACTTGGTCGCGTCCGAGTCTGATGATTTCAGAACCGTCGGAGTTGCATTTATAGAGATTAGACACTTGCGATATCCAACAGTCAACCATCTGCGTAGCGCGGCTTGAACTGAAAACGATTGAACCGTCGGACAAATATTTTCCTTCGGTATCGGCAATACCTGAGCCGAAAGTAAGCTCGGTTATCTCGCGAGTTCCTATGTACATTTCATAAAGATGATAATCGTCTTTGTTCGATTTTTTCCACGAAAAGAGAACTCTTTGACCGTCTGCGGAGACGTCGGGATCACGGATAACGCCTTCCGGGGAAGAAAGAAGAACTTCTTCGACAGTCGAATACGTTCCGTCCGAGTTTTTTTGGAGGGTTAACAGCGCCATTTCAGAGCCCGGATAAAAATATCCCTCTCGGAACTCCGGAGCCGTATCTTTTTCAGCGTTATCTTCCGCCAAGCCTTCGGTATATGCATAGTGCGAACCGCCCAACTGATAATGTCTTACGACTATATAATACGGCGTTATCTCATACAATTTTTCTATTGTTTTTGAGTCTTCCGCCGAAAAAGTGCGAACGATTTCGATTTTCGAGTCATTGCGCGCAGCATAGATTACCGATATGGCGGCGCACAAAATAATCGCCGCGGTAATCGCAACCGACAAGAGTTTGTTTTTTTTCTTCATGACGCCGTTCCGCAGATCCTTTCGTCTTTTTATCTGATAGTTTTAGCTTTTTCAAGCTATGCTAATTTCAAAATCACCCTGATTTTATCGGAAGGTACTTCAGATTTTATTTTGAATTCTTAACCTTCAGCACGTAATCGCTCGCAATGGGATTGCCGTCCTTATTTTCAAGGCGAATCGTCAGTTTTCCTCCGCTCGGAGCTTTTACATTGTCTACGGTCAGTTTTACGGAAGTATTGTACATAATCTCTCCAAGCTCAAATCGCTTTGAGTAAACCTGCACTCCGTCCGAATCGGTCACCGAAAATACTGCGAAACAAGGCTCAGATTTTTTCGACTGTTTTCTTACAGTAAATCCTGTGATTATTGCGTCTTCTTCCGGACGTCCGAGCGCCGCCGTTCCGTTTTTCTCGGAAAACAACTGCTCAACCCCGTATTCTTCTCCAACGATTCCGATTGAACGTACAAATTCTGCAAGTGCGTTGATATCATCCTCGGGAGTTTCTTTCGGAACGAAATTAACTATTGCTTTTTCGAGAGTTGGCGCGCTTCCGTTATACATATACGGCGCGCTTCTCCAAACTTCAACGAGAGTTGGCGTTGCAAAATCGCGCGACTCCCATCCTCCGTCATTTCCGACGATCGGAGACGGGTGAAAATCAAGATCCGTATATAACGGAGCCGGATGGCATTGTACGCATCCGTATGACTCAAAAAGCTTTTCTCCTTCTTTGGCGAGTTCGTTAAGAGTTCCGTCGAGATTAAGCGCCGGAGACTCAGTAGGAAGCTGAGCTTTAAGAAATTCGTCTATCGCGATATTCGCCTCTTCGC
>CAKSJC010000073.1 GCA_934462885.1 uncultured Eubacteriales bacterium
GATATACGGTAGCCTCCGGCCGCGGGATTGGTATCTGCGCACCTGTCTCATCTGCGGGAACTTCTCTCACCGTCGAGATATTATACATGCTGTCGGCGGCGCTGTTCATTCGTTCGTGCTTTTTCTTCTCGCGAAGGTATTCGAGATATTCTTCTTCTTTTATTTTATTCTTTGTCGGAGGGACATTTTTACGTCTTTCGCTCCGCTCCGCTCTTTTTTCGTTTGCGAATTTAATTTTATATGCTATAAGTATAAAAAGAGCGCGCGGGGTCATTCCCCAGATATAAAGCGCCAGGATGAGTATCACTGCGATAATAATTAAAAGCGAGCATATTTTACCGAATCCCTTCATCAAAAGCTCACCGAGAACTCCTCCGAACACTCCGCCTCCCGAAAGAATGTTGCCGTCAGTGTAATGAGTTTTAACGTCAAGAGTATTCTGTCCGCCTGCGGTGATATGAAGAAGCATGGTTAGCATTAGAAAAACGATAGTCATAGATGCGCTTCTTGAGGCAACTCTGCCCTCACGTGCGTCACGATTCCATATGAGCGCGCGCACCAGTATAAATACGGGAAGTGCGTATGCGGCTCCGCCGAACAGACCCGTAAGAATTCCTCTGACTTCTCCGCCTACCTGTCCTTCTCCTACTATCACGCAAGCTGCGGAAAGGAGTGCCAAAACTGCAAGAATATACGGAGTAAGCTGTGATATGATCGACGCTTCTTCGGTTTCGTTTTTCTTACGCTGAGCGGTATTTTTATCTGAGGCCGCGGCGCGGCTTTTTGTATTCTTTGCGGAAGATGTTTTCTTTCCTGAAGTTTTTCCGGTATTTTTTGTATTCTTCGTCTGTGCCATGTTCTTTCCTTCCCGGATAATTTTATCAATATATAGGTAAAATAATAAATAGTTTCGTCTCGGCGATATACCGCCAATATATATTTTACCATGCGAAGAGACAAATTACAAGTAAAATTTATTATGAAATCCGTCTTTTAATAAATATTACCGCAATATCATATTGCCAGGGAGGTAAATACGGAGTGTTATTATGAAATTTCATATTGATATAAAAAGCTTTGTCATTATATTTACTGCATTTTTTCTCTCTTTCTGCGGTGGTATTTTGAACGGTATAATAGGCACGGGAGGAGGAATAATCTTTATGATGGTGTCACGGCTTATCGTAAGCTGTTCTTCAAAAGAAATGTACGCTTTCGCAATGTCGTGCGTCATTCCGATCTCCGTACTCTCTCTCTTGTTTTACGATATGTCTGTTTTTGATGTTAAAACCGTTATTATGCTTGCATTTCCTGCCCTTGCCGGCGGGATAACGGGCGCGCTTGTCAGGGACAAAATATCCTCGGTATGGCTGAACAAGGCGTTCGCACTTCTTACGGTATATTCGGGCATATCTATGATCTTTCGTTAATTTTCGGAGGACGTATGAAAATTACGGATATTTTTGTTTTGTTTATCCTTGCGGTACTTGCCGGAACGGGGATTGGCGGAGGAGGGCTTCCGGTTGTTTATCTTTCGCTCATATGCGGCTATTCTCAAAACGACTCGCAGGCGCTCAATCTTTTTTTCTTTATTATCTGTGCGCTTTCCTCCACCGTTTTCCGATATAAAACCGAAGGTACGGAAAACATAAAAAAATCGTTGATCTGCTCTGCTCTCGCGATTCCCGGTGTATATCTCGGAAGCCTTATCCGTCAATCGGTATCCGAAAAAGAACTGAGAGTTTTTTTCGGCGCGGTTCTTGCGATTACAGGACTTTTTATTCTGTTCGGAGAAAGTGTGAAAAAAATTTCAGCCATAATAAAAGAAAAACGCGCGCGGCGGCGCGGGGAAAAAAACAGGAGACGTATCGAAGATAAATAGCATCAGAAAAAACGTCTCCTGTTTTCATTTTCCATGACAGCATTCGTGACTTTATCAAATCGTTCAGCCATTTTTTTCGTGAACAGCTTACCCAAGAATATTCTGAGTTTTCACAATGCTTTCGGTCACCCCGTTTTCCGCCGTAAATATGTCTCCGGTATATTTATCAACCAGTATATCTTTCATAATGTACGGAACGCGGTAAAATCTGTCATTTTCGCTATACCCCGCAAAGTCAACCGCCGTCAGGCTTTCGGTAAAATCTATAACGTTCTCTGCTTCTTTTGAAAGCATCCATCGGTTTTCAACGGCTATATGGTAATTTCCGTATTTTTCTTCGTACTCGCTCAAGAATCTGTCATGGAGAAGCAATGCCGCCTCTGTCCATGTCATAGCGGACAAGTTTTCGCGGAAGCTCCATATCGCGATATGCGCTCCGCGGTACAGATAAAAACCTTTATGCGCATCGCTTAAACTGATTGTGGCGCGCTGTGATGCAGTGCCGAACGGCTTCACTTCCGCATCGCATAATATCCAAAGGTCTAAAAGAGGCACATACAAAACGGGTTTCAACGGTGATGGATCGATGTTCTCCTCAAGGCTTCCGGCTCCCGGTCCGGCCTTTGCTTTAATTGTCTCCTCCGCGGCAGCGGACAGAGTTACGCTTTTTCCGTTCACGATTGCTTTATCGGAACCCGACTCAAGAAATATTGTTTTTTCGCCGCCGTTTTTATAGCTTATCGAAATCTCTGAACCGACCGTGCTGCTTTCGAAATCATCAAAAAGAGCGGATGCAACACTGTAAAGATCGATATAATACACATTTTCTTTAACTTTCAAAAGATCCTCGTCAAACAGAGGAACACCGTTTGCGAATACCGGAATATTTTTATCTGTAAAATAATCGTAAGTTAATCCGTTCGCTTCTATCTTTTCAACGTATTCGCTCTCACCGTCGTTAGAATAGTACACCGTTACGGCATCAGGAAAAACCGGCAGAGGATATACCGAAGTTTTTGCACCGCATGAAAAAAGAAATAGCGAAGTCACAAGGATTAAAAATATTTTTTTCATAAAAGAAAACCTCGCGTAAAAAATCGGTAAAGAATTTACTTTTTAGACGTTCTTTACCAAATAAAAGTTCCGAGGGGTTTTATCTCTGCTCTCAATCAGGATTTATCCGCAAGAGCGGTTCTTTTCATTTTTATTCTGCCTGTGACACCGCTTATGCCCGTGACCGCCGCATAGCAGATCGCCTCAGTAGTTACGACAGCTGCTCCTGTCTGGAGGGAAAAGACGCACGCCATGAAAAATCCGACTATAAAACATACAACCGATATAACTGCCGACAAGATAACCGTAAGCTTAAAACTTTTCGTTATTCTCATCGCGGTGAGCGCGGGAAAAATTATAAGCGCGGATATCATGATTGATCCCATCATCTTCATTCCGACAACTATCGTTATTCCGGTAAGAAACGCAAGCATAAGTCCGAAGAGATTCGTTTTTACTCCGGCTGCGGAGGCAAATACTTCATCGAAAGTGGAAGCGAAGATGAGCTTTGAAAATACAATGAACCATCCGATAACGCACACCGACAGAACGACCGATATTACCATATCTTTGTCGGATATCGTGATAATTGACGCAGATCCGAAGAGCGAATTGCAGATATCTCCGCTTCTGCCGCCCGTGAAATTATAGATCAGCGTTCCGACGGCGACGGCGCCCGTAGACACGACTGCGCAAGCCGCGTCTCCGTTCAGCTTTCCTTCATTTTTTGAAAGTCTCATGATAAGTACTGCCGCAAGTATGACTATCGGCACCGACACTTCTATGGAATACGTCGCTCCGACGCCCGAAACTGTCGCGAGAGCGAGAGCAAAAAAACCGACATGCGAAAGACCGTCGCCTATCATTGAGTATCTTTTCAGTACAAGACTTACTCCGAGAACAGACGCGCACAGCGATACAAGTATTCCGACCGTCATAGCGCGAAGTACGACTTTAACGAGAAATTCACTGGAAAATAATTCTGAAATGCTCATTTTACATCCTCCTTTCCTCTTTTTTTATCGTTTTTGAAATTATCGTCGGCGTAATTGTCCATGCTTAATCGCTCTTTCTGCCGCTTCTCGCGTCGACCATGCTCGTCAGCATGTGCGTCGTTAAAATCAACTCGCTCACCGTTACACAACTCTGACGCGCAGGAATCTGTATGCAGACATTCGCATGATGAGTGATTTTTCCGCTCATCTCCGCTGTTATCTGCTCTAAATTGCTCAAGGCGCGGACATTTATCACATTTGCACTCATCATGATGATGTCTCTTCTCATCAAACTCATCGTCGATCTTTTCGTGCATTTTATATTCTTCAACAGTTCCGAAGAACGAATGCCCCCTGCACATCGACAGGACAAAATCCGCTTCTCTCAATGCACATTGTACGTCGTGCGACACCATCATAACCGCGCATCCGACCTCGCGGTTCAGCATTCTGATAACCGAATACATCTCATGAGCGGCATCGGGATCAAGCCCCGTTACAGGCTCGTCAAGCAGGAGAATCTTTTCCGATACGCACAAAGCACGTGCAAGAAGAACTCGCTGTTTTTGTCCGCCCGACAGTTCACCGAAACATTTGTCCGCTATCTTATCTACCCGGAGCAAAGACATAAAATATTCCGCGTGTTTTTTTGATTCGCTTTTCCATGCGATACCGTATAGATCACGTCTTATACAGCCTGAACGCACCACTTCTCTGACCGTTGCCGGAAAATCGCGTACTATAACCGACTGCTGGGGAAGGTAGCCAATTCCGCCTTTTTGTATTTCCGGAGAGATCGTTAATTTTCCGCCTGCCGGCTTTAACTCTCCGATTATAGTTTTCAGAAGCGTGCTTTTACCGCTTCCGTTTTCACCGACGACACAAAGATATTCTCCCTCGGATAAAGAAAAATCAACATTTTTTGCCGCCGTATACCCTTCGTAAGAAAGAATCAGATTCTCTGCTTTTATAAGTTCCATATCAACTACCGTTTTATTTCATTATTTCAAAAAATCAACCGTTTTTTAGCACACATATTTGATGCACTTTATATCATGATGTATTATGTCGTGCTGTTTAATGCGGCATTATCCCTAAATCCACACTCTCCGTCCGACGGAAAAATCAGTTCAATGCGTCCTTCAGAGCATCCAAGTTTCGTCTCATAAGATCCGCATATGTTACACCTGAGGAAAAATCTTCCTTTGTCACGTTGTGCGCGGAATGAAGTTCAAGTATCCCGCAACCAGTTTCAGCAGACACAGCTTTCGCCGTTTTTCCGTCTGAAAACTCGATTGTAAACACATAGGGAATATCCTCATTTTCCACCTTATTAATTAGGAAAGAAACCGTTTCGAGAGACGGTTCGACATTTGAAGAACAACCGCTGAAAGCGGCGTAGTATTTTAATCCCCACTCGTTTGCCATATACCGAAACGGAAATCTGTCAGCCACGATTATCGTATCGCGAGATGCGTTTTTCACACACTCTCGCCCCGCCCTGTCAATTTCCGAAAGCTTTTCCGCGTATTTATCAAAGTTTTCATTCACTCGATCCGAAAGAGTTTCGTCAAGTGAAATAACCGTGTCTCTGACTTTTTCCATGATCCGCACGGCATTCGGCACAGATGTCCACACATGCTCGTCGAACGCTCCGTCTCCATGCTCATCCTCATCGGCGTGTTCATTCTTATCGTCAGACTCCATCCCCTCCACCGTTTCTTCGGAAAGGAGAGGACAAATATCCATCGCGCATAGCTTTGCCGTCCCCTTCATGTCATCTCCTACCGCCGCGAATATATCTTCTACCCATTCTTCGCTTTCACCTCCGACATAAAGAAAGATATCGGACTCCGCTATTTTCGCGATATCCGAAAGTCCTGCTTCAAAATCATGAGCCTCGCTTCCGGGAGAAATGAGCATCTCAACTTCGCACACATCGCCGCAAACCGCCCTCGCGAAATCGTACATTGCAAAATTCGTTGTAACAACAGATATCTTTTCATCGTCATCTTTTTTCTGTATGCCGCACGAAAAAAGAGTTGTCGTGCAGAGAAGAATCAACGCTATGCATAAAATTCTTTTTTTATTTTTAGTAAATGAAAGCTTCATGAATTATCTCCGTTTTTCTTTTTATTTCAGCTTATTCTTGACCGTTAGCTGCATTTCTTATGGCTTGTCTCCGTGAAATTTGAGAAACATTCTCATTTTTTGTCTTTTCAACGTTTTCATTGTTTACGCTATTCACGGCACAATCAGCGCATGTACCGTATATAATAGTTTTTGCACAGTCAAGTTCAAAAGAATGCTCATCTTTGAAATGGCGACGCAGGTCATCTACGAACGAGCAATCCATATGGATTATACTTCCGCATTTTTCACACATCAGATGTATATGCGCTCCATGCATGGGGCACAGATTATATTGATAAAACGCACTTGAAGAGTCGCCCTTAAAACGGCGTAAATACCCGTTTTCGCAGAGAAACGCAATCGTTCTGAAAACGGTCGCCTCTCCCGCCTCGACTTTTTTTGCCACCTCTCTCGCGCTGAAACATTCGCCTTGGTTTTCTTCAAAAAAACGCAGTATCTCGTCGCGCTGTTTTGTTTTATATTTTTTCTCACCCAATTTGACGCGCCTCTCGAAATTTAATAATGATTCTCAATTTCATATATCAATTTATATCACAAAGCGTATAAAAAGTCAATAGATATCTCATTCATCGTTTTTTTGATGCCCGGAACATGATTATTGAAAATGCATGAAAAATATGTTATGATACATTTATGTGAAAGTTTTTCATATAATCTGCATATAAATAAAAAAGGAGAAACCTAAAATGCCTTATATCGACGTAAAAACAAACATTAAACTCACAAAAGAAAAAGAGCTCCTCTTCAAATCGGAAATAGCAAATATCCTCGCCTCTTCGTTCCCCGGAAAAACCGAAAACTGGCTCATGATAAGCATTGCCGACGGTCTGTCTATGTTCTTTGCGGGAAAAGACGAGCCGTGCATGATAATGTCGATCTCCATTTTCGGAAAACAAAGCGATACAAAATACGATAAAATGACGGCTGCTTCATGCGATTTTATCAATAAGGAGTTCGGAATACCGAAAGACAGAATTTACATTAAATACGACGAAATATCTCACTGGGGTTGGAACGGCACAAACTTTTGATAATTAATTTAAAAGGAGTAAAATATGTCTGATTTCATCAAAATAAAGCCGGAAGAGTTAAGCGACAATGTTTTTAAGCTCATCGGAAACGACTGGATGCTCATAACCTCGGCAAATGACGGAGATTCTCTGGTCGGCGGACAGGATTACAACACCATGACCGCAAGTTGGGGCGGTCTCGGAGTTTTATGGCACAAGCCGGTCGCGTTTATCTTTATTCGTCCGCAAAGGCATACATTCTCTTTTGCCGAGCGAAATACCGATTTTACTCTTTCGTTTTTTGACGAAAGCTTCCGCCCCGCGCTCTCATACTGCGGAAAATTCAGCGGCCGCGACTTTGACAAAGCAAAAGAATGCTCTCTTACTCCGGTTTCCGACAACACCGAGTGCGGTAGGCGCGTATGGTTTGCGGAAGCGCGTATAGTTCTTAAAGTAAAAAAATTATACGCAGATTTCATACATCGCGACTGTTTTACCGATCCCGCTCCGCTGTCAACCTACGCCGCAGGAGATTTTCACAAAACGTTCATATGTGAGATTAAGGAAACTCTTGTAAAAAAATAAAAGCTTATTTATTTTTCGCTTCTCAAACAG
>CAKSJC010000074.1 GCA_934462885.1 uncultured Eubacteriales bacterium
GATATCGGTAAACGAGGCGAAAATATCGAAGCTTGAAGAATCGGGTAATAAAAAAGCGAAAAAATTAAGAAAGCTCACTGAACAGCCCGAAAAATTTTTATCTACAATACAGATTGCCATAACGCTTTCGGGATTCCTCGGAAGTGCGTTTGCGGCAGACAACTTCGCGGGACCTGTCGTAGCATGGCTTGAATCTCTCGGCGTTACTGTTTCGCATAACGTTTTGCAGTCTCTTTCGGTCATCATAATTACTCTTATTCTTTCATACGTTACGCTCATTCTCGGAGAACTCGTTCCGAAGCGAATAGCGATGAAAAGAAGCGAGCAGATGGCTCTCGGTATGGCGCCGATGCTCTACGGCGTATCGAAAATATTCACACCTATCGTGTGGCTTCTTTCCAAATCGACGAATTGTGTGCTCAGACTCATAGGAATTGATCCTACCGAGTCCGACGAAAACGTCAGCGAGGAAGAAATACGTCTTATGGTAGACGAGGGAAGCCAAAAGGGTGTTATCGACGAACAGGAGCAGAAGCTCATACAAAACGTATTTGAGTTCGACGACCTGACGGTCAGTGAATTTGCGACACACCGCACGGATATTTCGGTTCTTTGGATGGAAGAAGCGGACGACGTTTGGGAAAATACCATTCACGAGACCCGTCACTCGGTATATCCCGTGTGCGAGGATACCATAGATAACGTGGTAGGCGTTATCAGCGTAAAGGATTACTTCAGGCTGAGAGGCGAGGGAAGAGACAAGATTCTGAAAGAAGCGCTGCGGCCTGCGTACTTTGTTCCGGAGGGAATACACGCCGACGTGTTGTTCAAGCAGATGCAGAAAACGAAGAACCATTTCGCGGTTGTGCTTGACGAGTACGGCGGACTCATGGGAATAGTCACGATAAACGATCTTCTCGAACAGCTTGTCGGCGACCTCGACGACAACGACAGCGCCGAAGAAGAGAAGCCGGAGATCAGTAAGATCGACGAAAAGCCATGGGAAATACGCGGAGTATGCGCGCTTGACGACGTTTCGGCGGCGATAGATGTTGAACTTCCCACAGAGGATTACGATACGATCGGCGGATACGTGTTCGCAAATTACGGAGTGGTTCCGGACGACGGAAGCGAGTTCGAACTTGAACTTTCTCCTCTCCACGTGAGAGTCACGGAAATTAAAGATCACAGAATAGCGAAAATGATTGTAACGGTAGAACGCAAACCGGTCGAAGAAGATACGGAAGAAGAAAAGTAAAAATGAAGAGACTCCGGGCGTGAGATGCCGCGGATATTCTTTCGGCAGTAACGCCTCACGTGAAAATTTATAAATGATTTATGTTAAAAAGAGATACTCGGTTTCGAGTATCTCTTTTAATTTTGCTTGAGCTTTATCCCCGCTTAAAAGTTAAGCAACACCTCGCGAGCGGGGAGGTTTTCTTTATTTGCAAATTGTACTTCATCCCCGCTTATACGGATTTTCCTCTGAGACTGCGCGAACGCGGCGAAGCTTTCGTTTGGCGTAAAAGGCGCGCTTTCAAAAAACTACGCAATCTTTCCTGTTTCCGACTGAGCTTGTTTTGCGTTTTGCCCGCTTTACTCCATGTCGAGGAACATTTTGCTTGTCGGCGGAGTATAGACTTCGTCTATTTTTTCCCAATCATCGGGGTGAATTTTCACGTCTGCGGCGGCGCGGTTGAGAAGAACGTGATCTGCAGAGGAAGCCTTCGGAATAGCGCACATACCGTTTTGACGAAGAACGAACGCAAGCGCGAGCTGCATTACCGTAATACCGTAGGCGGAAGCAATCTCCGACAACAGCGGATCGTCTTTGATTTCGCGCATACGGCGCAGGCGGCCCGCCTGTGCGAGCGGACAGTACGCAACTGGAGATATATTGTGCTCTTTTAGCATGGGAAGAAGATCAAACTCAATTCCGCGCGTACCTATGTGATACATTACCTCGTCAACAGCGCAGTTTTTACCGCAGTCGACCGCGAAAAGCTCATCCATGTCCGCTACGTCGAAGTTTGATACGCCCCATTCGCGGATAAGACCGCGCCGGCGCAGCTCCTCCATGCACCATACCGTCTCCTCAAGCGGAATATCTCCCCTCCAGTGAAGAAGATAAAAATCGAGATAACCGCATTCAAGACGCTTTATCGAATTTTCGCACGATCGGAATATGTTTTCCCTCCCTGCGTTGTGGGGATAAACTTTTGAGGTCATGATATATTTCTCACGGCGTATTCCGGCTAAGGCTTTTCCGATAAATTCTTCCGAAAGCCCCTCCCCGTACATTTCCGCCGTATCAATAAAGTTCATGCCAAGCTCTATGCCAAGCCTCAGAGCCTCTTTTTCTTTTTTGAACAATAAAGGATCTTCTCCCATAAAACAGGTTCCCATCCCAAGCTTCGGTATCGCTGTCACTTTCATGCTCTCCCATTCGGAGTATTCCGTCAGTTTAAAAACCGCAGGTTTTAACGCTCTTTTTTGAAAAGAAGCAAAAAAATTCATGCGGGGAAACTTTTTCGGGAAAGCTCCCCCGCATTTGGCGTTTATACATTATTTACTCTTCATTTTGCGGGATGTCATGTAGTCTTCAAGGATAAGACGTGCGGAAAGAGAGTCCACCGCAGCCTTGCGCTTTTTGCCGCGGACGTTGTTGTCCGACAGTATTTTGTGCGCCGAGACTGTTGTGAGGCGTTCATCGTACATTTCGGCGGGAATGCCGCACAACTCGGAAAGCTCCCGTGCGAACGCCGCGCATTTTTCGCTGCGCGGACCTGCCGTTCCGTTCATGTTTATCGGATTTCCCACAACGATAAGCTCCGCTTTCAGATCGCGCACGCGCTCTGCGACCGCTGCAAGAGCCTTTTTGTACGTATCGGCGTACACGCATCCCGCCTCGGACGCCATCATTTCATACTTATCGCAAACGGCTATTCCCGTTCTCGCGTCTCCGAAATCTATTCCGACTATAATCATTTACTTTTCTCCTGTAATTATTCACGTTCCTCTTCCACGACAGCTTCCGCGTTGTCGCTTGCGCTCTCGGCTTTTTTCTTGTTTCTCGCGTAAGCAATGACCTCATCCCGCGTGGGAACGGAGGAGATCGCTCCCTCTTTCGTTACGGAAAGAGCCGCCGCGCACGCCGCGTATTTAACAGCTGAGACTATATTTCCGTTCTGAAGGTATACATAGGTCATCACGGCGGTGAAAATATCTCCCGCGCCGGTCGCGTCAACCGCTTCCGCCGTCTCGGCGGGGATCATGTAGTATTCGCGTCCGTCGTAAATGAACGCTCCGCGTTCGCCGAGTTTTATTACAATATATTTGGCGTCGACGGCGGATTTTAACTTTATCGCCGCTCTGAGACAGTTTTCCTCGTTTGTGGGAGATATTCCCGTAAATACCCTCGTTTCGGTTTCGTTCGGGGAGAATATTTCCGCTTTTCCTATCTCGCGGAGAGGAAAATCAAATCTCGCCGGTCCCGCGTCGATAAAGAGCGGTATTCCGGCTTCATTAGCGCGGCGTGAGGCTTCGATTATCGCTTCGTCCGGTATCTCGAACTGGAGATATACCGCGTCGGGATAGCACGTGAACCACTCTTCAATGTCGGAGGCGCGCATTGTTTTGTTCGCTCCGGGGTAAACGATTATTCTGTTTTTTCCGTTTTCTTCCACCAGAACGGAAGCGAGTCCGGTGGGCTCCTTTTCATCTTCGATTATGAAGCGCGTGTCGATTCCCTCGTTTTTGTACGCCGAAAGAAGTCTTTTCGCGTTCGAATCATGACCGAGCTTGCAGGCGAAAACGCAGTCCGCGCCGAATTTTGCGAAAGTAACCGCGCTGTTTGCGCCTTTTCCTCCCGCGTTATAGAAATAACTCATGTCGTTTTCTATCACAGTCTCGCCTGAATACGGCATACGTCTCATTTTCTGTACGAAATCTATATTCGCGCTGCCTATCACAAGTATTCTCTGTTTTTTCATAGTATTCTCCCTGTTCTGCATTATGTTATTTCATGTGTCGGTTAAGCCCATGCCGCCGCACGCGCGTTTTGCGAGTTCGGATAGCAGGTCACGTCAAGGATACGCTGATTACGGCTTCCGCGGTATTTTAAGGTGAGATCGCGCTCTTTTTCGATAAACGGACCGTCCACAAGATAGTCCGTGGCGGAGAGAAGATTGTGCGTTCCCTCGTCTGTTTTTGCTTTTTCGAGAAGAGCTTCGTAGGTATATCCGGTGTATGTCATTACGTTCAGCTTCGCTTCATGCGCGGCTCGCGCAAGAGCGGCCAGCTCGTTTCCCCAAAGAAACGGCTCTCCTCCCGAGAAAGTAATTCCGTCGAGTTCGCAAAGAAGCGGTTCGATCTCCCGCCATATAAGAAAGGTAGTCGTTTCGATCCCTCCCGTTATCGAATGGCTTCCCGGATTATGACAGCCGGGACATCCGTGCGGGCATCCCTGAACGAATACCGCAAAACGTAATCCCGGTCCGTCAACGATAGATTCTCCCACTTTTCCGAACAGCCTGATCGGAAAATCTTCCGGTTTTATTACTTTTTTTCTGCGTGGTGAATGTAACATTTTTTGACTCTTTTACTTTATTATACTTAATAACATCATTATATAACATCCCTCCCAAAAAATCAACAGGTTTCGAATAGCGAAAGTTCAGACGGAAAACGTTTTGCTTCCTTTTAATTATAATAGCGCGCCCGCTTGACAAAAGGCGTATTTTGTTAAACGTCTTTCCCGATAGCCGTTACGGCTTTTTAACGCACGTTTTTTCGCAAAATTTAGCTTTGCCTGAAGGCGTTTTTTTACGCATCTAATATTAAATGGGGTTTAATATTTCACTTGTGTTTCAGATGGAGTAAATATCTTGAAAAAAAAAAGACGGTGTGGTAATATATAGACACAGGATAAGAGGGCGAAACGGCGCTCTTTGATCCGAAAAAACTTTTTTAATTTTTACTAGGAGAAATAAGAATGAAGAAGACTCTCTCTCTTATTCTTGCTCTTCTGATGGCTCTCTCCTGCGCATCTGCGATCTTCGCTGATGACGCTGCTGTTTCTGAAACAGCTGCTGAGACTGCTACATATCAGAAGGCAATCGATTTCCTGAGTAACTACGGTATCTACAAAGGCGGCGACGCTGCTGAAAACGACATCAAGCGTTATCAGATGGCTCTCTTTGTAGCTCGTGTTTCTACAGGTTGGGTTGAAGATTCCCAGTGGGAAGACGGCCCGGAAAACTGGACAGAATTCAATGATATCGGCGACGAACCCGCAAACAAGTACCTCGGCGCTCTCTCTTATGCAAATGAGAAGGGCATCATCGAAGGTTACGGCGACGGCAGATTCGGACCTTACGACGGTATCACATATCAGAACGCTCTTACAATGGTAGTTCGTACTCTCGGCTATCAGGGTCTCTCTTGGCCTTGGGGTTACATCCAGAAGGGTGTAGATCTCGGTCTTACAAGAGAAATCACCGGCGTTGCTTACACAGATGTTCTTACACGTGCAGAAGTTGCACAGATCATCTACAACGCAATGTTCGCTGAAACAAAGGACGGCACAACACTCGCAGCTAAGTCTTTCGGACTCAACCTCGAGTGGAGAAACGTAATCGTTACAGCAACAGACATCGCAAAGATCTTCGCTGACGGCTCCACAACTTATAACGCACTTACTCGTAACCAGAATTACGAGGAAAGAGTTATTGAGATCATGCCTGTAAACGACGACGGTTCCTTTGCTGACGAAAAGTATTACATCAATCCTACAATGCTCGGATTCTCCGAATTCGGTCACGATGATGAAAATGCTCTCGGTTATGCGTATGCAGTTCTCTTCAACGCTAATGACAACGGCAACTACGTTGACGTTATCGACTACGAACCTCTTTATGTTAAGACACTTTGGGCTCTCGGCGATACAGACGACCAGGGCAACGCTCTTGACACAAAGGTTGTAAGAGACTACATCGGCAAGACAAATAACGAAGGCGACGAGCGCACACTTAGTGAAGTTAACCTCACAAGATGGAGATACTCTTACACACCTAACTTCTACGAAACAAGATTCTACACAGCATTTGCTAACGGTAAGAAAGCTATCATGCTCCAGAATCCGAATGTAGGCAGATACTTATACGTATATGAAGTTGCTACAGGTAACATCCTTGTATGGAATCCTGATGCAGGTGATGATGGACAGTATCAGACTCTTTGGTACTACGATTCCGATCTCGACACATACTTCAGATATGTATATGACACAAGCCGCGAAGATAATGGCAAAGATGAATTCCCCAGCAATATTAAGTGGGCTGACGGAATATACTACCACTATATGACAGACGCTGAAAGAGAAGAACTCAAGGAAGTGTTCAACTCTCGTGAAGCGATTTCGAAGACGAAAGTGCCCGGATTCGCACTCGGCATCCAGAAGTCAAATATCTTCGACAATAGACAGAAGTCCTCATATGCTTCCATCGATCTCTTCGATATAAACGGAAACACATACGGTATCTTCCGTGAATACGGTCTCGGCTACTTCGAGAACGGCACAGCTAAGTGCAAAGAAACAGACCAGAGCGAACAGTGCGGCAACTCTCAGAACGCTAGCGCTGCAGGTACTGACAGAGCTACTTACAGACTCTACACAATTAAGAAGTTCGGCGCAGGCTTGAATCTCGTTTATGAGAACTTTATTGAAAGTGCATGCGGTCACCACAACGATCCTAAGGACAAGACAGGTAATGAAACTTCAAGTCTTAAGAACGCATATTCTCCTTACGCTTGGATCAATCCTCTCTACACACCTGTTGCAGGCGAAAAGAAAGGCACATACCTTGACGGTTACTGCATCTTCGGTTTCGATATGTACACAGGCGAAATCAGAGTTATAAAGAACATCAAGAAGATCGCTGATAAGACAGACGCTGACGATGTTGATACATACATCGCTACAGGTACTCTCCGCGCTTACAACCTCGCACAGAAAAAGGTTCAGATTGATGATACAGTATTCTCTATCGGTATCAGCAACGACCTTGGCGGCGCTCCGCTTGTTGAACTTAGCTACTACAACGAGTTCAACGACAACACATACTCCAAGGATAACCTTAACCAGAACGTTAACGGCACATACAACACAAACGCAAACAACGCATACTTCAAGGCTCTCTACAACCAGTTCGTTCAGTACATCGTTATTGACGGTAAGGTTGTTGACATCCAGCCCATCGGTAAGGTTGACAACAACGTTCTCGTTGTTAACAGCTTCGCAGGTCAGTCCGCTGACGGTTATATCGTAATCAACGCTTATAACACAGCAGACCTCAAGCTCAAGCAGTACAGAATTGCTTCTTACGACGGTTGGAGAAGCGGCGACGTAAGATACTATCCTTCTTATGAGAAGATGTTTGAATACTTCGCAAAGGGTATAGTTCTTCAGATCTCCTCTTACTCTGAATCAGAAGACGCTTATAACGTAGAAACTGTAGGTCGAATCACAAATCGTGACGATAATTATGTCGTTACAGACGTTGATGCTACTCCGTTTGTACTCAACTTCGATTATGACGGTGAAACTGATAACGCAGCACTCTGCGAAGACGGTCGCGTTATGATCAACGGCAAAGCTGTTAAGATGACAAAGGATGACAAG
>CAKSJC010000075.1 GCA_934462885.1 uncultured Eubacteriales bacterium
CTTTAACGGAGGAAAGATAAATGCCGAGGTTCTTTATTTCATCTTCGGATGTTGAAAAAAAGATATCTTCGGATAACTCACAAAAAACATTTATTACAATATGCGGAGACGATGCTCTGCACATAACGAAAGTTTTGCGCATGAAAAACGGAGAACATCTTACGGTTTGCGATACCGACAGAATAGAGTATGATACCGTTGTAGTAACGACAGGTAAAACTGTTTTACTTGAGGCAATTTCAGAAAAAAAGTCGGAAAACGATCCGCCGTACAGAATTGATGTTTATCAGGCGCTCGCAAAAGGTGAGCGTTTTGATACCGTGCTTCAAAAATCAACGGAACTCGGAGCTTCCGATATAATCCCCGTAGTTACTTCAAGATGTACGGTGAAACTTGAGCCGTCTGAATATGCAAAAAAAATCGAAAGATGGCAGCGAATAGTTTCCGAGGCAGCAAAACAGTGCGGGCGAACAGTCATACCGATAGTACATATGCCGATGTTCTTTGAAGATGCCGTGCGTGAAGCGGCTTTGTGCGATCTGTCTTTGTTTTGTTATGAGGGTGACGGTACAAGGTCGCTCCGTGTAATACTTGATGAAACGGAAGAAATGAGATCTGCATCAGTCATGATAGGACCGGAAGGGGGATACTCGATGGTTGAGGCGGAGTTTGCCGCCAAGGCCGGAATGCATATGACCGGGCTGGGCAGAAGAATATTGAGAACGGAAACGGCAGCTCCGTTTGTTTTGTCATGCATTTCATATAAGTATGAGCTTTGATCGTAATGAAAGCTCCAATGACACAGTTTTTCTTTTTGGAAAGGAGACGGCTTAAAATATATAAGCCGATCGTATAACAACTATGGCGAAAACCAAAAAAAATCTACCGCTTAACAGAAAGATCGCTTCAATGAATAAAGGCGAAGTCAGCGCTCTTATTTTTACGAGAATTCTTATTATTTTTGCAGTAGACGTTATTATTGCGTATCTTTTCGACTTTGTAAAAAATGACGCGGAACGCGAATTTTTCTTCCATATGAACGTTAATACTCCCCTTAAATACGTTTTCGGCGGATTGCTTGTTCTTTCGCTTGTATATTTGGCGATTACATTTATAAAAAAGATAGATACATCGGCTCACGTGATGACTCCCGGAATGATAACGGCGCTTTCGTTCTTTTTATTTGTTTCGGCGATGTTTTATGACAAATTTCGCAACACTTCGTATCTTTTCTATACAATAATGATAATCGGAAGCGTTCTTTTTATTCTTTACTATATATATACTCTTCTGCTTTACAGACTTTGATTTACTAAGAATTAGTGAAAAGTCCGGATAGTTAATTTTATATTTCAGACAGCTTGATGTACGGCTTTTCCGATATCAGGCTGTTTCAACTTTTAAAACGTATAGCATGCTTTTCCTCACTTTGAGTGTGTTTTTTCATATATGTAGATTATTTGGTCATAAAAAATGATGATCTGCAAAAAAAAATGTTATTTTTTATAAAAAATACTCATTTTGCTATTGAAAAAATACAAAATATCATGTAAAATATAGTATAGTATTTACAACGTATAAAAAATAAAATAAAGAAGGGGCGGCATATGTCAAATCGTCTGTATCAGGGAATAATTCATCAAATGAGGGATGCCGTTGACCGTGTTATCGGCGTTATTGATGATAACGGAGTTGTGATCGCCTGCAGCGAACTTGTCAAGATAGGCGAAATGAGACAAGGAGTACGCGATGAACTCGCTTATACCTCTGACGCGATTACTTCGGGAGGGTATACTTACAAGCCGATCGGAAGCGGTTCGAAATGGGAATATATCGTATTTATCGAGGGAGAAGATAAATACGCGGAAAAAATAGCAACAATCCTTGCGATCTCTCTTTCCAATATCAAAAATCTTTATGATGAAAAGTACGATAAAAACTCATTTATAAAGAATATAATACTTGATAATATACTGCCGAGCGATATTTACATCAAATCTAAAGAGCTTCGCTTTAATGCCGAAGAAACAAGAGTCGTCTTTCTTATTAAGTTCCATTCAAAATCAGATGTTCTTTCATTTGATATGGTACAGAATATCTTCCCGGATAAGAATAAAGATTACGTGATAGCAACCGGTGAACAGGATATCGTTCTTGTTAAGGAAGTTAAGCCTAATACTGATATAAAAGAGATTGAAAAGATAGCGAAGAGCATTGCGGATACCCTCAATTCCGAGTTCTATGTAAAGGTTTCGATCGGTATCGGAACAGTCGTCGACAATATAAAGGATCTCGCGCGTTCGTATAAGGAAGCGCAGGTCGCATATGAAGTCGGAAAAGTGTTCGACACTGAAAAGAATATAAACAGCTATGAAAATTTAGGTATCGGCAGACTTATTTATCAGCTTCCGACGACCCTTTGCGAAATGTTTTTGCAGGAAGTTTTCAAGAACGGTTCTCTTGATGCGCTCGACCGCGAGACTCTTATGACTATTCAGTGCTTCTTTGAAAATAATCTGAACGTTTCGGAGACTTCAAGAAAGCTGTTCGTACACCGCAATACCCTTGTATACAGACTTGAAAAAATAAGAAAACTTACGGGACTCGATCTCCGTGAGTTTGATCATGCCATAACTTTTAAAGTCGCGCTTATGGTAAAACGCTATCTTACGACAAAGCCTGTCAAATATTGACGGAAAAGCTGCGTTTTCGCTTAATAAAGCAGTATAAATCGGAATAACGATCCTGAAATTTAATATATTAAAGATTGTGTTATGGGGCGGCGTCCTTATGGATTGCCTCCCTGAAATCTTTTATGAACATCTTGTATAAAAAATATATAAGGAATATTTTTATATACGGCTTTAATAACAAAAACGCACTGCTTGTTTTGATGATGGTATATGCAATGCGCATATTGAATATACATATTGCCACATCTTTGCCATTTGAGAGAAAGGTTAAATATGATTGATTTTAAGAATGTTAAAAAAACGTATCCGAACGGTACTATGGCATTGAAAGGAATAAACCTTCACATAGACGAAGGCGAGTTCGTTTTTATTGTCGGGCATTCGGGGGCCGGAAAATCGACTATCATGAAATTGCTTCTGCGAGAGGAAAAACCGAGTTCCGGTGAACTTACGGTAGGAGATTACGACCTTACGACAATGTCGAATTTCAAAGTTCCGTATTACAGACGCGAACTTGGAGTCGTATTCCAGGATTTCAGACTTTTCCCCAAAAAAACCGTTTATGAAAACGTTTCATTTGCTATGGAAGTCGTCGGAACGCCGCATAAAAAGATAGTGCGCCGTGTTCCCGCCATACTTAATACAGTAAATTTGGCAGGTAAACAGGATTCATTTCCGAACGAGATATCAGGCGGCGAACAGCAGCGGGTCGCGCTTGCCCGCGCTCTCGCCAATAATCCGAAACTTATTATTGCGGATGAGCCGACGGGAAATATTGACCCTAAAATGTCACTTGAGATCATGAGTCTTCTTGTAAAGATAAACAAACTCGGGAAAACCGTCATAGTCGTTACGCATGAAAAAAATCTCGTCGATTACTATAAACAGCGAGTAGTGATCCTTCAGGACGGACTTATCGTTGAAGACCGCGTGGGAGGTATGTTCAGTGAGAAGGTATAACGTTTTTTATTTTATCGGTCAGGCGCTGTCGGGACTTTGGAGAAACGGCGTAATGTCGTTCGCTTCCATAGCAGTCCTTATGAGCTGCCTTGTTGTAGTCGGGGGATTTTCACTCCTTGTTGCAAATATTGATATAAATCTTGAAAAATTCGGGCTTCTAAAAGAGATTGTGGTTTTCTGTGATACAGACGCTTCGGAAGAAAAAATTGAGGCTATCGGCGATACGATAAAAAAACTCGATAACGTTGACAACATAAAGCGAGTTACAAAAGCTGAAGGACTTGCTGAAATGCAAGCCGAGTATGACGCATATGACGATATTACCGAAGAAAACAACCCTCTTCCGGATTCATATGTTATTACATACTCCGATAATGACAAGGTCTATGAACTTGAGTATCAGCTCAAGCATATCGATGGTATTGTTAAAGTTAATAATCGTCTCGACCTTGCTACAAGTATCGAAAAATTCAAAAGCGGTATAATGCTCGTGTTTATATGGTTCCTTGCGATACTTGCACTCGTCAGCGTGTTCATTATAGTGAATACGATAAAGCTTTCGGTATTTTCACGGAGAAATGAGATAAGTATAATGAGATATGTCGGCGCAACGGGATGGTTTATAATGCTGCCTTTTATCTTCGAGGGTATGATAATCGGAATACTTTCTTCGGCAATAGCTTACTTTATTGAGTGGTATGTATATTCATATATTGAAGGAATGGTAATAAGCGAGCTTCAAATGATAACAATATTACAGTTTTCCGATATAAGTAATTATGTGATCTGGGGATTCCTTGCTATCGGAATATTTACCGGAATTGTAGGAAGCGTTATATCGCTTGCACGCTATCTGAAAAAGTAAAAAAATTTTTCACCGATCGTGCGAAAGGAGAATAGATCATGAAAACAAGGATAACCAAAACGACAGCGGCAATCATATCGGTACTGTGCGCTTTTTCGTTTATTCTTGCTATGCCTATTTACGCAGGAAACGGTCTGACCGACGCTACCGTTAAGTCGTATGAGGAGCAGCTTGCGGATATTGCGTGGAAAAAGCAGAACGCGATAAATGAGCTTGCTCAGATAAGATCAAGTTCATCAAGCGCATGGGAAGAGTATGCAAAGTATGACGAGCTTATGCAGTATAATAACGAATTAAAAAAACTTGCGGAAAGTCAGCTTGATGTCATATCTGAGCAAATAACAGAAAAAGAAGCGCTGATAGAAGAAGCGTCGAAAAACCTTGAAACTCAGGAAGACGCTTTTATGGAGCGTATGGTAAACACTTACATGGACAGCAGCACCGATTATTTGGAGCTGATTTTGGGCTCAAAAGATCTCGTTGACTTTTTGACTAAAGCGGACAGAATAAACGCTATAATCAAATATGACAAAGAGCTTATGACAAAGCTTGAAACAAGCCGCGAAACGTTTGAACGTGAGACAAAGGCTCTTGCAGAAACAAAAAAGACTCAGGAGTTAAGAATAGCCGAGCTTGATCAAGCCGTAAAAGAAAACGCCGAAATATGTGATCAAAAGCTCTCTTATATAGATCAGCTTAAGTCTGACGAAACAAAAATGATCGACGAATATACGTACTTTAAGCAAAAAGAAGATGAACTCAACGCAGAACTTGAAAATTACCTTTCGGAACTTCAGCGGAAGAGTCAGTCGGCTTATATAGGCGGCGAACTCGGCTGGCCGCTTGAGTGGGGCGTGTATTATATGGTATCGTCTGAGTACGGATACCGAACTCTTTGGGGGATGAACGATTTTCACCTCGGAATCGACCTTGCGTGTGCAAATGGAACGAATGTTTATGCGGCAAACGGAGGTACAGTAGTAAAGAGCGAGATGCATTACAGCTATGGAAACTATGTTCTTATAGATCACGGCGGTGGAATTTCGACCCTTTACGCGCATATGGCTGACAGACTTGTCTCGGCAGGTGATACTGTTGCTGCCGGACAGCAGATAGGTCATGTAGGACTTACCGGAAGCACCAACGGATATCATTTGCATTTTGAAGTGCGTGAAAACGGATCCACAACAGAACCGAGAAATTATATTGTTTTGCCGTAACCGAACGATATTTTTAAGAAAAAGAATACATAATATTAGATAAAAGATCAACGCAATTAAGAAAAGGAACTCTGATATGCGAAAGAAAATTTCATTAGGAGTTGCGGCGGCGCTCGTCTTGCTTTGTTGCCTCGTGACTTTCGAAGTAACCTATCATGTGCTGTTCAATAAATTTGAGAAAAAATTCGGAGACGATGTTGTTAGTCAAAGCAAAACAGAAGCTTCGGAAAATGAGTCGGATTTTTTGGAAAAAGCAAAAGAAAAGTTAGCCGAAGTAGACAGCGTGTACAGAAACAATTATATTGGCGAACTTGATGATGATACGCTTCTCGATTATATAGCAATGGGTTATGTTGCCGGAACAGGCGACGATTACGGCGCGTATTATTCAGCGGATGACCTTGACGATTTTGTAGACGATCTCAATGGAGAAATGGTCGGTATCGGTGTGAACGTTATTTTTAATACTGAATTCAGAGCAATCGAAATAATAAACGTTTTCCCCGATTCACCCGCACTTGAAGCGGGGGTAGAACCCGGAGACATCATAGTTACCGTAGGCGAAGATAAAGAATCCGTTTCCGAACTCGGATATTATCCCGCAATAAACAAAATAAAAGGAGAAGAGGGAACGGTCGCGGTTTTTTCCGTTCTCAGAGGTGAAGATCATAACGAAAGCGTAAATTTCAGCGTAGAAAGACGGCGTATTGTCAACCAAAGCGTAACATATCATGTGTACAATCAAGATAATAAAGTCGGTGTTATAAGAATATCCGAATTTGATACGCAAACTCCGGTTCAGTTCGTGAATGCAGTTGAGACTCTGACAGCAGAAGGCTGCGAAAAACTTGTTATAGATCTAAGATATAACCCGGGCGGAGAGCTTTCGTCAATCGTAACCACTCTTGACTATATCCTTCCGGAAGGACCGATTATAAGAATATTTGACGCAAACGGTAAGGAAGTTGACGCTTATTATTCCGAAAGCGGAGAACTGGATGTTCCGATGGCTGTACTTGTAAACGAAAACACGGCAAGCGCGGCTGAACTGTTTACTGCTGCAGTCCGTGATTATGATAAAGCGGTCATAGTTGGAACAACAACTTACGGAAAAGGCTGTATGCAGTCGACGATACCTCTCTCTGACGGAGGAGCCGTCACGGTGACGAATCATATGTACAACCCGCCGTTTTCCGATAATTATCACGGAGTCGGAATTGTTCCGGATGTGGAAGTTGAACTTGACGAATCTCTGGAAGATAAAAATTTCTACAAGATTACGGATGAAGAGGATAACCAACTCACGGCAGCGGTAGAAGCGCTTAATAAATAAATCAGTTGTTAATTTATTTTTCAAATCGAGGTAATCATAAATGGAAAAACAGACCACAAAGTACACCATTGAAGGATATCAGGCTCTTGTTGACGAACTTGCCTACCTCAAGGGCGAAAAAACAGAAGAAGTAAAAAGAAATCTTGCGGAAGCGCGTTCATTCGGAGATCTTTCCGAAAACAGTGAATATGATGAAGCCAAAAACGAACAGGCAAAAGTCGCCGCGAGAATAGCGGAGCTTGAAGACCTCATAGCGTCAGCCGAAATAATTGACGAAAGCGAACTTAAGGCAGATATAATAAACCTGGGATCAACAATTACACTGTTTGACTGCGACATGGAAGAAGAAATCGAATATTCAATCGTCGGAACAAACGAAGCTGATCCCATGAAAGGACGTATTTCCGACAGAAGCCCTATCGGAAGCGCCATGATGGGAAAGAGAGCAGGAGAAAC
>CAKSJC010000076.1 GCA_934462885.1 uncultured Eubacteriales bacterium
GAGAAATACCGCATTTTTGATTTGTATGGGGTCGCTCAGTTCGATGAAAAACTATTATATCGTGAATTCGGAAAAAACGCGGAATACCTTATAGATCACTCGCATGCGTATGAGCCTTGTACCATACGCGATATACATGAATATATTCCCGATTCGACCTCTATATCAAACAGTCAGATTCTTTTTGAAAATTACAAATACGATGACGCGCTTCTCGTTCTGCGCGAGATGACGGATAATCTTTCCATGGAAATGGCTGAAAAGAGCTATTCGACAGATTCTATATCCCTTTCGGTCGGATACGCCGACTCTTCGCTGAAAACGACCGGAGGAACAAGAAAACTCGGCTACCGCACCTTATCGTACAAAAAGCTTTCCGCCGAATTTGAAAAACTTTTCCGCGAAACCACACGAAAGGGCGAGCTTATAAGAAAGCTTGCGGTGGGCGCGAACAATCTTGATTCGGGAGAAGTTCTGCAAATGTCAATGTTTCCGAAAGACAAAGATGAAGAATCCGAACAAAAAATCATGGACGCAATACTATTGATAAAACACAAATACGGCAAAAACTCAATAATCCGCGGCATGAGCTTACAGGAAAACGCTACCGCCACGGAGAGAAACAAACTTATCGGAGGACACAACGGTGAATGAACGGGCACGGCAGTTTATGCCGTTTGCGGCGCTGCGCGGCTACGGCGATATAATAGAAGAATCGGCAAAAATAAAGTCTGCCCGCAGACAATTATCCGATGAAAAAAGCACGGTTTTATCTGAAAAACTTGCGCAGATAAAAAAAGGAATGAAACTTAGCGTAATATTTTATTCATCCGATTTTTATGATACGCTCGACGGTATTGTTTCGGAAATAGACAAAGTACACGGTACTCTAACCTTAGTAAAGAGAAAAATACCGTTTGCCGACATATACGATATCTCCGGCGAAGGTATAGAAGAGGATGAGTTTTTTTCCTAATCTTTACTCCAAATACAAAACAAGCATTTCTCAAAACAGCATGGTTTATTTATATTACCTATCCCGAATATTTTTTTCTGTAACGCTTCTTTTGTAATCCCACAACCGCACGGCGCTCTTTAACATTTCGAATGTTGACTTTTAGATGTGCGCATGATATAATATTTTGATTTAATATAATCAAAAATATTCATCCGAAAGGTCGCAAAAGAAATGCATTTACAGCGGAATGTACTTCAGTATCTTGAAAATACCGCAAAATTATTTCCCGATAAAATTGCTTTTGCGGACGAAAAATACTCTTTTACTTTTTCCGAACTTCTCGGCTTTGCGGAAAAAGCCGGAACACATATAATAAAAAACAAATTGCACGGGCGATTCGCAGTTGTTCTCGTCGACCGTACGGCAATATCCGTCGCCGGCTTGATGGCGTCTCTTGAAGCGGGACTCACGTATGTTCCGCTTGACGTGAAAATGCCCGCGGAAAGACTCGGCGCAATAATCAAGCGCGTCTCTCCCGCGGTCATCCTTTATTCCGCAAAAGATAAGAAATACCTGGACGGCTTCTCTTTTTCCTGCCCCGCGCTCTCTCTTGAAGACTCGGCGTCGGGCGACGCAGACTATGATCTTCTCTGCGCTGCGCGCGAAAAGGTTCTTGACATAGACCCCGTATATATGATTTTTACATCCGGCTCGACAGGAGAACCGAAAGGTATTCCCGTATCACACCGAAGCGTCATTGATTTTACCGAATGGATGACCGAAAACTGCAACATCTCCTCCGACGATGTACTCGGGAATCAAGCTCCGTTTTATTTCGATCTCTCGGTAAAGGATCTCTATCAAACGCTCGCCGTCGGGTGTACGTGCCATATTCTCCCAAAAAAGGCGTTTATGTTTCCGACCTTGCTTATTGATGCGCTGAACAATAAAAAAATAACAACGCTCATATGGGCGACATCCGCTTTCAGGTTAGCTGCAGATTCGGGTGTATTTGACGTAAAAACTCCCGCATATGTCAAAAAAGTCATCCTCGGCGGCGAAGCCCTTCAGGCTCGTCATCTCAACATATGGAAAAAAGCGCTCCCAGAATGCACGTTTATAAATCTTTACGGTCCGACGGAAGTTACCGTCGACTGCACTATGTATAAAATAGACCGCGATTTCTCCGACGGAGAAGCCGTTCCTATCGGAAAAGCCTGCCGCAACATGGAAGTTATACTCCTTGACGAAAATCTCTCACCGGTACCGGACGGAGAATCCGGAGAAATATGTGTTCGCGGCATCGGACTTGCGCTCGGCTATTTTGCCGATCCCGAAAAAACCGCCGCTTCATTTATTCAGAATCCGCAGAATCCCTATTACCCAGACAGACTCTACCGCACAGGAGATATCGCAAAATTTGACGAAAACGGAGATCTCGTTTTCCTCTGCCGCAGGGACGGTCAGATAAAGCACATGGGATACAGAATAGAGCTCGGCGAGATTGAAGCCGCTCTTATGGGAATAGACGGGGTCGAAAATGCCGTCTGTTTCTTTGACGGCGATGCCGACTATATTGTCTGCTGCGCACAAACCAAGCTTGATCCTGCCTCCCTCGCCGCACGGACAAAAGAAAAGCTTCCGAAATATATGACTCCGAACGTATGGAAAACTGAACTCACGCTTCCGCTGAATCCGAACGGAAAGGTCGACCGCGTTATGCTTAAGGAGAAATATTTCAGTGAAAAAAATTGATTCATACGAAGAATACGAAGCACTTATCGCACCGCACATAAATAAACGCTTTCAAACAAACAATTTCATGACAAAGGATTCCATCCGCGACGAGATATCGGCAGACACTCTTTATGCATCGGAGTTTGAGGGCGGGATATATCTCTTTAAAAAAAGAGACGGATATTTCAGACTTTCGTTTTACATTGAAGACGAGTTTTTCTCATCCGCAAATACGAAAGCTGCGTGCGCTGCATTCCCTGAAAACACAGTAGTCGAAATCGCGCGGCGCACCGGCGATTCAATGCTTGAATCCGTATCGCAATATCTGCAAACTCTCGGATTTGAGCGGTTATTCGGCAGAAAGAGGCTCAGACGAAAAGCCGCGCCGTTTTCACGCGAGATAAAAAGCCATGTGGCTTTTGCCTCCCCAAACGACGCCGACGCGATATTTGAAATAATGGCTTCGTCGTTTCATCCGCTCGCAGGATGTCTGCCGACCGAGCACGAATTATCTCGCGACATTGCCGAGTCTCACATCGTATGCGCGAAATCGTCCGACGGCGAAGTAATGGGTATACTTCATTTTGCCGAAACAGGCTCCGCATCCACCGAGATACGTCATCTCGCTGTATGGGAAAAATACAAAAGGCTGGGTTCTGCCTCCGACATGGCTTCTTTTTACATTTCCAACACCGAAAATAAAAGAAGCACCGTTTGGGCAAAGGAAGATAATTTTCCCGCGCTTGCTTTCTATGAAAAAAACGGATATTCCGAATCCGGAACTATATCCGATGTTTTAATACGCAAATAATTATTCAGAAAAAGGAACAATGATTATGGATGACAAGAAAAAATTACTCGAAATACTCACGGATATCTGCCCGGATGTTGATTTTGAAACCGAAACGTCTCTTATCGACGACGGTCTGATCGAATCGCTCGACATAGTGTCTATTGTAAATGAGCTTATCTCCGCGTTCGATATTGAGATAAACGTAGACGATCTTATCCCGGAAAATTTCAATTCAGCTGACGACATATTAAACCTTATCCGCAAAAAGCAAGGATAAACGCTTATGTCCTTTGTTTCCGTATCATTTATCGTTTTTCTCGCGGCGGCGGTAATACTTTATTACCTTGTCCCAAAGAAGATACAATATCTTTTTCTTCTTGCCGCGGGATATGTGTTTTATCTGTCTGGAGGAGTTCGTGCTGCGGTATACCTTCTCGTCACAACCGCATCGACTTATTTCGCAGCCATTATTCTGTCGCACCTTAATAAAAAAAGAGACTCTCTCCCCAAAGAAGCCAAAGCGGAAAACGAAGCTCTGAAAAAGAAAAAAAAGCTCGCGGTTGCGCTTGCGTTAATATTAAATTTCGGTAGCGTAGTGGTGCTGAAATATCTCGGTTTTGCGGCGGAGAGTTTTTTTTCTTTCCTTTCTCTCTTCGGGGTTCATGTTTCTGCCGAAATTCCCTCTCTTCTTCTGCCGCTTGGGATATCATTTTTTATTTTCCAGTCGTCGGGTTACGTCATTGACGTATACCGCGGCAAATACGACGCCGAGAGAAACTTTTTAAAATATTCGCTTTTCACGTCGTTCTTTCCGCAGATGGTGCAGGGTCCTATCAGCCGTTTTGACGAACTCGGAGTCCAGCTTTACGCGCCTCACCCATTTAACGCCGACAACATAAGAAGCGGAATACAACTAATGATGTGGGGATATTTCAAAAAAATGGTCATCGCAGACCGTGCCGCGGTTATAGTTACGTCCTTTTTCGCAGATTACGGCTCGTTTGGCGGAGCGGTGACGGCATTTTCTGTCTTAATGTACTGCATAAATTTGTATTGCGACTTTTCGGGCGGCATCGACATAACGCGCGGTGCAGCTGAGCTTTTCGGAATACGTCTTGCCGAAAACTTCAAACGTCCGATATTCGCGCTCTCCCTTTCCGAATACTGGAGGAGGTGGCATATCACGCTCGGCGCTTGGATGCGCGACTACGTCTTTTATCCGATATCGCTTTCAAAGCCGTTTGCCAAACTCGGAAAATGGTCAAGAAAGAAAATCGGAGGCAAGCTCGGAAAAATTCTTCCGACGTCGCTCGCCACGTTTATCGTGTATATTTTCATAGGAATATGGCACGGAGCAAGTCTGAAGTACATCGCATACGGTTTCTGGAACGGCGCGATAATAACCTCCTCCCTTCTTCTCGCGAATGTATATCACAGGATGCGTGAAAAACTTCATGTTAACTCTGATTCCGTCGGATACAAGGCGTTTTGTATAATACGCACGTCTTTTATTGTGTTTATCGGGCGGTACATAACCCGCTCTCCGCGACTTCTCGTCGGGCTGTCGCTCATAGCGCGCACGTTTACACCGTCCGCATTTGCGCTCTCCGAGATAACAAACGGCGTGCTTTTGGAAATGGGTCTTGCAATGTCCGACTATATAGTTATCGCACTGTCGGTTGCCGCCATGCTCGTTTTCGAGTTCTACGAGGAACGCCGCGGATCTGTCAGAGATGCTCTGTCGAAAAAAGGCGCGTTCATCCAGTGGCTCGGCATTGTGATTCCGATTCTTGTTATCCTATTCTTCGGAATAATGCGCGGCAGCTATATTTCATCCGAATTCATCTACAAGCAATACTG
This sequence comes from uncultured Eubacteriales bacterium, assembly GCA_934462885.1. Lineage (GTDB taxonomy): Bacteria > Bacillota > Clostridia > Oscillospirales > CAG-272 > UMGS1696. The sequence goes on from CAKSJC010000076.1 coordinate 5,349, forward strand.
AGTGGGGATAATTTTTAGTATGTAGGCAAAGAAATCCGCCCCACTCTCGAGGTTGCCGCATACGCGGAACCTCCAAGGTGATGCTTTAATATTGCGCGGGGATATTTTTCAGTTTATAAACAAAGAAATCCGCCCCACTCTCGAGGTTGCCGCATACGCGGAACCTCCAAGGTGATGCTTTAATATTGCGCGGGGATATTTTTTAGTTTGTAAATAAAGAAATCCTCCCCACTCATGAGGTTGCCGCATACGCGGAACCTCCAAGGTGATGCTTTAATATTGCGCGGGGATATTTTTCAGTTTGTAAACAAAGAAATCCTCCCCACTCTCGAGGTTGCCGCATACGCACAACCTCCAAGGTGCAGCTTTAATATGGAGTGGGGATAATTTTCAGTCTGTAAATAAAGAAAACCGCCCCACTCCCGAAAATTTTGGCTCTTTGCGTCCGCGTCATTGTTTTTTGCGATGACTGCAAATCTCTTACGTGCATCTGCGCGCCATACATGCATATTCACTCAGTATCCCAAAGAGAATTCCCGCTTTTAAGAGATTTGCTACAAACCGCGCTTTTCTTAAATTTAACGATATATCATATCTTGCACGCCCACGGAGGTGCATATGACATCAAAAAAATGGCTGTGTATGTTTTTCTGCACGCTTCTTGCTCTTTTTTTGCTTCTTCCGATTTTTAATTTTATTACAGACCCTTTCGGAGTTTTCGGAGACATTTTTTTTAACTGGTATTCATACGATCAAACCAACAATCCTCGGACTGCAAAAATAACATATCTCGACAAATACCATGAAAATTACGATTCGTACATCATCGGCTGTTCGTCAACCAGCTCTTTTCCGGTAGAGACTCTGAACAAATACTACAACGCTGATTTTTACAATCTTATTATGTACGGCGCGGATATGCTTGACGTTGAGCAGATGACAAAGTACATCATAGAAAATTACACCGTAAAAAATCTGGTGCTGAATGTTTATATCGACAACGGCGCCGTATACGATGAAGAAAGCAATCCTTACACACATTCAATGCTGCCGAAACTTGACGGAAGCTCGCCGATCGAGTTTTACACCCGTTTCCTGTTTGCGACTCCCGAATACGGAATAGCGAAAATAAAAAACAAATTAAATGATACATGGCTTCCGCAGTCTTTTGACGTTTTCAACGAAGAAACCGGAGCTTATGACAAGAAAAAACGAGACGCTGAGCCGATACTCGACATGAACGAATACCTTGAGGCGTATCCCGTTTTTTCAAACTATCCTACCGGGAAAAGGACGCTTCCCGAAACCGAACGCTGCATGGAAAGCGTTTCACGCATTGTGTCTATGTGCGATTCGGCAGGCGTGAATCTTACGGTGGTGACTGCTCCCGTATATGCGGACTACCTCTCATGTTTTTCAGCCGACGACATATGTGATTTTTACTCTTCTCTCGCAAAAGTCGTCGATTTTTGGGATTTCTCATATTCCTCCGTAAGCTTTGAACCAAGGTATTTTTACGATTCAACGCATTTCAGAAACTGCGTCGGAGATATGGCGCTTGCATATATCTTTGACGACAGGGACGTATACATTCCCTCGGATTTCGGTTACCACGTAAACTCGGACAACGCCGACGAATATTTTGCTTCTTATTTAGATAAAAGCGCGGCAAGCCCCTCTGATAACGAGTGCCGCGTGCCTGTTCTGATGTATCATCATATCTCCGAAACCGAAACGGGAGACGCTATCGTATCCCCGAAAAGCTTTGAAAACCAAATAAAAGCTCTGGCGGATGCCGGATACGAAACAGTAAGCTTAGACGAGCTTTACGCATATGTCAAAAACGGCTCTTCTCTTCCCGAAAAGCCTCTCGTCATCACGTTTGACGACGGTTACATGAGCAATTACGACTACGCTTATCCGATTCTGAAAAAGTACGGTATGTGCGGAACGATATTTGCAGTAGGTTCCTCGTTCGCTAAAGACACCTACAAGGATACAGGCGAAAAAATATATCCGCATTTCGGATATGAAGAAGCCCGCGAGATGATTGAGAGCGGCGCCATAG
>CAKSJC010000077.1 GCA_934462885.1 uncultured Eubacteriales bacterium
CTTACGTTCCTGCCGCTTGAACAGATAGACGAAATGAGCACATGGGAAGGAAGCCGACTTAATACGGCAAAGGAAATACTCGCGTTTGAACTTACAAAAATGGTACACGGCGAGGAAGAAGCAGAAAAAGCACAAGCTTCCGCAAGAGCTCTTTTCTCAAACGGGGGAGCGGCAGCGGATATGCCTTCAACCGTACTTTGTGACGCTGATTTTACTGATGGCAGAATTTCCGTTATCGATATGCTTATAAAATCAAAGCTTGCCGCTTCAAGAAGCGAAGCAAGACGCCTTATCGAACAGGGCGGAGTTTTCTGCGGCGATGAAAAAGTTACAACTCCCGCCGACACCGTATCGAAAGACAAATTTGAAGGGGACGGACTCATCGTGAAAAAAGGTAAAAAAACATACCATAAGTTTACGGTATAACAGACACGGATAAACGGACGCTGATAAAAGATGAAATTATTCTTTCGTTTTTTCGCGTCGATATGGCTGCATTAATATCCGCCGGACAGTTGTTCACCTCTTTTTGACATAAGAGTCAAAGACGGTGATTGCCTGCGATCTCTTATACGAGGAAATAGCATGATAAAAAAATACGAATACCTTTTGTTTGACGCTGACAATACTCTTTTTGATTTCACAAAAGCTGAGCGAATATCTTTCCGCGAAACTTGCGGTGAGACCGGGTTGAATTATTCCTCACAGCTTTGTATGAAATATTCGGAGATAAACGACAGTCTTTGGAAAAAGCTTGAGACAGGGGATATAACCCTCGATCGTCTGAAACTTGACAGATTCAGATTACTTCTTCTTGATATTGGATATCCCGACGATGAAGAGACTTTTCATACGGCAGAACTGATGCGCGATAATTATGTCCGTTTTCTCGGACGGCAGTCATGTCTCATAGACGGTGCAGAGACCGTTTGCCGCACTCTTTCGAAAAAAAACAAAATGTATATCGTAACAAACGGGATCTCGGCAATTCAGCGTGCGAGACTCGCAAATTCTGAAATAAAAGATTGTTTTGTCGATATATTCGTTTCTGAAGAAATCGGGGTTTCAAAACCTTCGCGCGGTGATTTCGATTATTTTATAAAAAAAATCGGGGATCAGGATGTTACAAAATATCTTGTGATAGGTGATTCTCTGACATCAGACTGTGACGGAGCTATAGCGTACGGAATGGATATATGCCGATACAATCCTATGCATAAACCGTCAGACGGAAGAAAATTAACATACGATATTGAAAAGCTTTCGGAGCTATACGCTATTCTTTGATTTAAGACTGAAAAAACGCGCGGCAGATATAATATGACTTGCAATAAAGTGTATCTCTCAGCGCGAAAGAGTCGGGAATAACGGCTCTTTCAAACTTTCTCTTTTTATCGTATGTCGTATGGCTGAAAACGCCATAACGACGTGCGATGTAAAAAGACAGGGGGTTTTTATGTCAGAGCAAACAGAAAAAACACTAAAGCTGTTAAAAGAATATAACAATAAAAACGATGATAAAATAGATATAAAAACATATGAGAAAATGAGCCGCCATACAACGTTCCGTATCGGCGGTTTTGCCTCTTTATATCTTATTCCTAAGACAAAGGAAGCTGTATGTGCGATTTTTTCCGTTATACGTGAGACGGGAATAAAATATTATTTGCTCGGTAACGGAAGCAATCTGGTTTTTCCCGATGAAGGATACGACGGAGTTGTTATATCGACTTCCGCCCTCTCGGGAATAAAGATCGACGGAGAAAAAATCATATCAAACTCAGGAACGACTCTTGCTGCTCTTTGTAAAAGCGCCAGAGATAACTCTCTTTCCGGACTTGAGTTTGCCTACGGTATTCCCGGAAGCGTCGGAGGCGCAGTATATATGAACGCGGGTGCATATAACGGCGAGATGGCGTTTGTCTTGTCCGAGAGCACTTATCTTGATCTTTTAGAGTTAAGAGTACATACAATAGATAATAAAGCCCATAAGTTCGGATACCGCGACAGCGTCTATAAACATACGGACAGGTTTATAATTTCCGCGGAGTTTTCGCTGAGAAAAGACGACCGAAATGCAATATCCGAGAGAATGAATGATTTTATGAAGCGACGTATAGATAAACAACCGCTTGAATATCCGAGCGCAGGAAGTGTTTTCAAGCGTTACCCAGGACGGTACACCGGTCAAATGATTGAAGAAGCCGGACTTAAAGGGTACACGATAGGCGGAGCAAAGGTGTCGGAAAAACACGCCGGTTTTATAATAAATCAAGGCGGCGCTACCGCATCAAATGTTAAGAATCTTGTTGAATACATAAAAAATACGATATTTGAAAAGTTCGGTTGTGAACTTGAGTGTGAGATAATTTTCGTGAAGTGATGAATGAAACGTTTAAAAAAAAGGTAAAAGTTCAGATTACGGCTGACAGAATAAAAAAAAGATGTTGCCGCAGTGTTTATGAAGATACGATGAAGCTTTCCTTGCGAAAAAAAGAGAATTTGACAAAAGAACTGTCAGATATCTCCAAAGAGTTTAAGTGCGAGGGGTGTGCGGCGTTTTTTTTTAGAGCGCTTTTTATAATTTTCGGCTCAGTTACAGATCCCGAGAAATCGTACCATCTTGATTTTTCTTTCACATATCAAGACGAAAGAGATTTCATTTGCGAAAAGCTTGAGGACGCGGGATTTTCATTCCGTAAGTCGGTTAGACGTGAAAAATATGTGGCATATATAAAGGAAAGTTCGACGCTTGAGGACTTTCTCGTATTTATCGGAGCTTCAGGGGCGGCGTTCGAGCTTATGAACAGCAAAATTGTGCATGAGTTCCGAAATTCCGTGAATCGACAGGTAAACTGCGATACGGCAAATATCGGAAAGCAGCTGAAAGCGGTGCGGAAATATGTGGATGCGGTGCAGTTTCTTATTGACAGCGGAAACTTTGAGAAATTGCCGGAGGAACTTAAAGAAACAGCGAAGCTTCGTATAGAAAATGATCAGTTGTCGATAGCGGAACTCGGAAAGCTGACAAAGCCGCCGATATCAAAGTCAGGAATGAAGCACAGACTTGAAAAGATTTACGCTATATCAGCCGATATAAAAGGTTCGGACGGCACTGAAAATACACCGTAAAAACGAAGCGGTGAGGATGACGAAACGGATATTTCGGTTTAAGAAATATTGCGATAGGGAGGAAATATGGGAAATTTTGTTCATTTGCATTTGCATAGTGAGTACAGTCTTCTTGACGGAGCCTGCCGTATTTCCGATATTCCGAAAGCCGCGAAGGCTGCCGGACACAATGCCGTCGCGATAACAGACCACGGCAATATGTACGGCGCGGTCGCGTTTTACAAAGCATGCGCCGCCGAGGGGATAAAACCCATAATCGGATGCGAGGTCTACGTCGCAAGACGCAGTATGTATGATAAAGAGAAAGAATTTGACGCGGGAAGCTCGCATCTCGTGCTTCTCGTGAAAAATAAAAAAGGATACGAAAACCTAATTTATCTCGTGTCAAAAGCGTATACTGACGGATTTTATTCGAAGCCGAGAATAGATACCGAGCTTCTTCTCGGGCATTGCGAAGGACTTATATGCCTTTCTGCCTGTCTTGCCGGGTATATCCCTCGGTGTATAACGGCGGGGGAATACGATAAAGCGGAGGAGTATGCGCTTCTTCTCGATGAAGCGTTCGGAAGAGGGAATTTCTATCTTGAAATACAGGATCACGGACTTCGTGACGATAAAATAGTGTGCGATGGAATAAGGAATATCTCTCAAAAAACCGGTATTCCCATGGTTGCGACGAACGACGTGCATTATATAAAAAAAGCTGACTCTGAAACGCAGGCTATTCTTCTCTGCATACAGACAAATAACGTAATAACCGACGGACGTCCCATAGGGTTTGAAACAGACGAGTTTTATTATAAAAATACCGTAGAGATGGAACGGCTTTTTGCCGATTACAAAGACGCTTGCGACAATACACAAAAAATTGCCGATATGTGCAATTTCGATTTTGAATTCGGGAAAACGAAGCTTCCGCGTTATACTCCTGAAAACGGAATGAACTCAGATGAGTATCTGAAAACTCTTGCGTATGACGGACTTGAAAAAAGATTCGCAGACGGACATCTTACATTTACGGGAAAATATCCGCGCGAGACATATATCGACAGAATAGAATATGAGCTGTCAGTTATAATGAAAATGGGTTACAGCGATTACTATCTTATAGTTTGGGACTATGTAAATCACGCGAAAAACTGCGGTATTCCCGTAGGTCCAGGCAGAGGATCGGGAGCGGGAAGTATAGTCGCGTATCTGATCGGGATAACCGATATAGATTCAATTAAATTCGATCTTCTGTTTGAGAGATTCTTAAATCCCGAAAGGGTAAGCATGCCCGACTTTGACGTGGATTTCTGCTACGATAGGAGAGATGAAGCGATAGCTTACGTCAAAGATAAATATGGGGAAGATCATACGGCACAGATTGTGACATTCGGAACCCTTGCAGCAAGAGCGGCAGTCCGCGATACCGGACGAGCCCTCGGAATGGCTTACGGCGACGTTGACATTGTGGCAAAGCTTATCCCGCAGGAGATAGGGATGACGCTGAAAAAAGCTATGGAAAACGCAAAGCTGAAAAATCTTTACGACGAAGACGCGGACATACGAAAACTTATAGACACGGCGTCTGCTCTTGAGGGGATGCCGCGTCATGCCTCTACACACGCAGCGGGTGTGGTAATAACCGGAAAACCTGTTACGGATTATGTTCCGGTTGCGACAAACGGAGGAGTGATCGTTACACAATTCGATATGGATACAATCGCGGAGCTTGGGATTTTAAAATTCGATTTTCTTGCGCTTCGATATCTTACGATCATAAATAATGCCGAGATTCAGATAAAAGAGCGTAACCCGGATTTTGATATAACAAAAGTCGATATAAATGACAGCGCGACTTACGATACCCTATGCTCCGGAAAATGCGACGGAGTTTTCCAGCTTGAGTCGGGCGGAATCAGACAGATGCTCATGCAACTTAAGCCTCGCTGCCTTGATGATATCATAGCTGCCATAGCGTTATACAGACCCGGACCGATGGACTCGATTCCGAGATATATTGAGGCGAGAAATGATCCGTCGAAAATACATTACTGTACTCCAAAGCTTGCTCCGATACTTGACGTAACATACGGTTGTATTGTATATCAAGAGCAGGTAATGCAGATATTTCGTGAGATTGCCGGATATTCGTTCGGTCATGCAGACGTAGTGCGCCGAGCTATTTCAAAGAAAAAGCAGAAAGTCCTCGACGGAGAGAGGAGCGCGTTTATAAAAGGCGCGGTTGAGCGCGGAATTTCAGAAGAGGACGCGACGTCCTTGTTTGAAGAAATAGTAAGCTTTGCAAATTACGCCTTCAATAAGAGCCACGCAGCGGCATACGCGGTGCTGTCGTTCAGGACCGCATATTTAAAGACTCACTATCAAAGAGAATATGCAAGCGCGCTTCTTACTTCCGTAATGTCATCGTCGGATAAAATGAACGAGTATATAGCCGATTGTCAAAAACAACGGATAAAAATTCTTCCGCCAGATATCAATAAAAGCAGAAGTTCATTTCATGTCGAAGGCAAGTCCATACGATTCGGTATGGCGGCAATGAAAAACGTCGGAGAAAGCTTCATTAAATCGATAGTTCTCGAAAGAGAGCGCGGAGGAGATTTTGCATCGGTAGAAGATTTTATCGACCGCATGAAAAAACTCGATATGAACAAACGCCAGCTTGAGATGCTGATAAAATCGGGCACTCTCGATTCTCTCGGTGTGAAAAGAAGCGCGCTTTTGGCGGTGTATGAGACTCTTTTGGAAAAAACGTCGTCTCAGTCCGCTTCGCTGGAGGGTCAGATAGGTCTGTTTGATACAAAAATCGAGGTAGCAATTCCAAAACCGTCAAAAATAGAATTTCCCGATATACCGGAGTTTTCTCCAAGAGAAAAACTCATGCTTGAAAAAGAAAGCTGCGGTATGTATTTAAGCGGTCATGTGCTCGATGAGTATAAAAAGTGTATAGAACGACTGTCTCCGGACGATATTTATTCGATTAAAGCATCATTCGATGAAAACGGCGATAATGTTTCCGAAGAAGATGGAGAAATCGCCTATGAGCCGATAAACGGCAGACAGTATACCGATAAGTCAAAAGTGACTGTTGCGGGAGTCGTGACGAAGCGAACCGATAAGAGAACAAAAACGGGAGAAATTATGACGTTTATCACGCTTGAGGACAGGACTTCATCCGTCGAGATACTTTTCTTCCCGAAATTATTTTCGAAATTCGGACATCTGTTGTCTTTTGATTCTGCGATTGCCGTTCGCGGATCGTTAAGTATCAGAGAGGGAGAAGAGCCGAAGATACTTGCGGAGAGCGTCACGACTCTATTAAGCGATTACGAGGAAGCTAAAATCGACATAAAAGATGCCAATGCTTTAACGGAAAAACGCGAAAATTACTCCGCACAGCAGAAAAAAAACGGCATATCGAAAATATTCCTGCGTGTTCCGGGGGAGAATTCCCCTGAATTTACAAGAACGCTTGCAATATGCGAGATATTTGAGGGAACTGTTCCCGTATCATTTTATTTCAGTGATACTGCAAAATATCGCGAAGAAAAGGTATACGTTAACCCGACAGAGCTTGTTGTCTCGGAGTTAAATGATATACTGTCAGGAGAAAATGTAGTGATAAGATAAACAAAATTTGTTAATCACATTCCTATTTTTTCATATGTTAATACCGTATTCAAAAAATAGTTGTATAATCACATGGGTTATACCAAACGAAAGGAGAATCGCCAATGAAACAAAGCAGCGGATCCGCCGATGTTAATTGGGGCGGGGAAGTTGGTACGTTTTTCGGGAGAACAGGTAAAGTTCTTCTCAGAATATTATCGTATTTTGTAAATATATTGCTTACCGTAATACTTATCGGACTTATAACCGGAATAATTGTAGCCGGGGCGTTTGCAATATATGTAAATAACTATCTTGATCTTGAGATAGATCCGTCGCTCATTGCAACCGCAACCTCCGACTCGACGACACGTATCTATTATATGAAGTACGATACGATCGAGGACAGACAAAACAGAAACGGAACTCCGGTTGAAATAGAAGATCAAAGACTCTATTCAGAAGGAAATACGATAGCCGTCTCGTACAGCCAAATACCTGAGAACCTTGTTAACGCTTTTATTTCGATAGAG
>CAKSJC010000078.1 GCA_934462885.1 uncultured Eubacteriales bacterium
TTTTTATAAAAGTTTTCCCCGAATTCTTTTTTAGAAAGAACGCGGCATATGAAAACTGTAAAACGCACCTGTTTTTATAAAAAAATTCCGCCGATTCTTTTTCGGCGGAATTTTTTGTAATGAAAACACGCATGGTTGTTTGAGAGTGTGTATTGACTTTTTGGGGAAAATATGTAATAATTATCATATAAAAATACTTCGGAGGCAAGCCAAATGATACAAACTGTACAAATCGACACGATAGACAGTGTTCTGCATATTCTCGGCAATCTGGAGAAAATCGAGTCTATCGACCGCTTTCGCAATTCTTTTTTATACCGCGGAATGCCGAACGCCTCATGGAAAATTGTGACGAGTCTCAAGCGCAACTGCAAGAGCAAGCAAAAAGAACTTGAGCCGATTATTCTTCGAAATTTCACAAAATATGCGGTTATCGACGATCCGCTCATTGAAAAATCCGTGTGGAGACAAATGATAGTAGGAAGGCATCACGGGCTTCCCACGCGGCTTCTCGACTGGTCGCACTCTCCGCTCATCGGGCTTCATTTTGCGACGACTGAGGGAAATTTAAGTATGATCGACAAGCACGACGGTATCTTGTGGCGGATAGATATGGAGGAGCTTCACCGAATTCTTCCCGAGCAATATCAGGCTCCTCTTTTGCGACGCGGGACATTTACGATGTCGATAGAGCTTTTAAGCGAAACTACCATGAGTCTCGAACAGTATGACCGCGATATGGGAAACCGGGCGATGGTCATACTGGAACCGCCGTCAATCGACACGAGGATAATCAATCAATATTCGTATTTTTCCCTTGTGCCGAGCGATATGGACGATATCGAAAGCTTCCTTGATTCTTACACGAATAAAACGGTTCGTTACGTTATAAACAAAAATATAAAATGGCAGGTTCGCGATATGCTTGACCAGCTTAATATAAGCGAACGCATCGTCTATCCCGGTCTTGACGGTCTTACAAAATGGCTCTCACGGCGATATTATGTGAAACAGTGACGCCGATACGGTTATAAGAACGGTTTGTTTGACTGCAAAATAAGAAATAAAAATCACGTTGTGCTTATTTGTTATCCGACAAAGTGATAAGAGCTTAAATAACGGCTGCTTGCATACAATCTGTCCGTCTGCACCGTCGTTCCGATAAAGTACGGTTCAGATTATCAGGCTTTGTACGCCGTATGTCAAGATCGTCATTATCAGTCCTGCCGCGATTACTCCGAAAAAAATTGCGGGGATCGCGTTCTTCAGTCTCAAGTTGAACACCGAAGCGATAAGCGCGCCTGTCCATGCACCGGTTCCGGGAAGAGGGATCGCTACAAGAACAAACAGTCCGAAAGTTTCGTATTTTACAAGAACATCTTTCTTTGAAACTGCTTTTTTTTCAAGTTTATCCGCTATTTTTCTCATCAGCTCGCTTTTTCCTTTCATCCATACGAGTATCTTACGCATGAACAAAATTATAAAAGGAACCGGGATCATGTTTCCTATAATGCTCACGAGAAGAACGGGAAGCACAGGAAGCCCTGCCGCTACTCCGTAGGGAACGGCGAATCTAAGTTCCAAAACGGGGAGCATAGATATACCAAGCACACAAAGATATTTGAGTAAAATGTCCATTAATCCATCCTGATATTATGTTTCCGTTGAACAAGGGGGCAGGGATATATTTGTCCCTACCCCCTTGTTTTAATTATACCTGAAATTTTCTCTGATTATGCGTCTATGCTGTTTATAGTCTTGTCATTGAAAGTAACGTTTGCGCCGTACTTTTCAGTCATTGCAGTGTAGTCTGCTTTCTCAAGAGCCGCTTCGGCGCTTGTTTCCCATGCAGTACCGTCGCTTTCGCCGAGGTACTGTATGATATGCCATCCGTAAGAAGATTTAACTACCGCGCTGTCTCCTGTTTTGCGGTCAGAGTCGAAGAGCCAATCGTTGAATTCGGTTACCATCTGACCTTTTGATACGTTCTCATAGAGTCCGCCGTTTTCCTTTGAACCTGTGTCGTCTGAATATTCGTTTACAAGTTCGTTGAACTTTTCATCCGAGAATCCGGAGCTTTCCCATTCTGCATATACTTCGTCAGCTTTTGTGCTGTCTTCATATGTGTTGGAGGAGAAGAGGATATGACGAACATTGCGGTTGGGTGTTTCGTCGCGGTAAGCTGTCTTTGTTATGCAGTATACGGTAAAGGAGGTGTCGCCGTCCTTTACGGGCATCACGATGTCGCCTGCGTTTGCAGCCGATACTTCTTCCGGCAGTGAGGAAGAAAGAACATGTTCTTTGTAATATCCTTCAACCTGAGCTTCAACGGCAGCGGCGTCTGCAGCTGCGTCATAATCTTCATCATCGCTGTGGTCGTGCTTTGATTCGATATATTCAGCGATAAGAGTCTTAAATTCTTCTTCGCTTGAAGCGGCTGCTAAGGATTCTGCGACTTCTTTAGCTTTTGCGGAAGCTTCGGCGCTGTCTCCGACAGCGTTTCCGTCAGCGTCTTTTTCCATAAAGTCGTTTGCGGATACGGTATAAGAGATATAGTCGATTCCGTCAAAGCTGTCTTTGTTTTCTTCATAGTATGCTTCGAGTTCGTCGGCTGTGTAAGAAAGCTTACCCGTAAAATCGTTAGAATATTTCGTAGCGAGGGTTATAAGTTCAAGGCATTTTCTGACGTCTTTCTCGTTTACGGGACTTCCGACGGAAGCTGTCAGGAACTGCTTGAGCGAATATCCGTGTTCTGCGGCTGCGTCTTCATATGACTTCATCGTTTCATCGATGGAAGCTTTGTCGTCGTCGTCGAGTTCCATGCCGTTAGCTTTAGCGGCTTCGCAAAGAGAAAGGATCTCTTTGAGCTGAGTTTTTGCGCTGTTGGCGAAGAAATCAAACCAAGTTCCGCCTTCATCTCCGAGGAGAGAGCAATTCTGGGATTTCAGAGATTTTGTTGTGTCAACGCCGAGATAAGAGAGATAAGAATAATAATTCTGATATCCGGTGCTGAAGAAATACGCCATCATATTTCCGTCAACCTTGTAGTTTTCACTTTCGGCAGCGGTTTTTGTTCTGAGGAGATTGCCGCTTTCATACATTGCGTTCCACGCAACGAGTCCTATAACAAGTACAGCCGCGATGATAACGCATACCGTTATGATAATGGATTTTTTCTTAGCTTTCTTTTTTTTCGCGTCGTTTTCTCTTTTTTTGGCTGCCTTTGCCTCAAGAAGAGCGTCTTTGTCAGTCTTTTTTTCGTTTCCCATGGGATAAAAGACTCCTTTCAATCGATCATATTGTTATTTGATACTTTTTGACCAAAAAGAGGGCGCAGTATCAAGTTACTTTTTCATTATATCACATTTTTTCTTCCATTTCAATTATTATTTATATTTTTTGGCTAAAGTATGCAAGTATTCAGATTTACGTCACAAAGTTTAACTTTGAATAAAGTTAAACAAACAAAAAAATAAAAAACCGATAAAATAACTCTTGACAAAACCGGATGATTGTGGTAGTATATATGAGCACATTAAAATGCGCCCTTAGCTCAGCGGATAGAGTGCCCGGCTACGAACCGGTAGGTCGTAGGTTCGAATCCTATAGGGCGCGGAAACAAAAAGTCATCCTGATGGATGACTTTTTGTTTTTTACACAATATAAATACGTTAAAGCCGCGCAGAATTCAAGTGCACGCAGATAAAAAAGATACTTCATTTGAAGTATCTCTTTTATCTAAGCCGTACTTTTCCGGTTTAACTTATTTCAGCGCTGCGAAAGAGCCGTGTTTCTTTCACGCGAACTGAAGAATGTTTATTAAAAGGAACCATGCCAAACCGTAGTATATGCATACCGCAACGAGATCGTTTATGGTGGTGATCAGCGGACCCGAAGCGACGGCGGGGTCAATTCCGAGTTTTTTGAATATGATGGGAACGCCGGTTCCCGTAAGGCTTGACACGGTCATGGCGACGGTGAGCGAGATTCCGACGCAGGCGGAAACCGAGAAAGCGAATGATAACTCGGTTGACTTGAACAGAAAGATATAAAGCCCCGTGAGCAGAAAAGAAAATGCGCCGAGTATCAGACCGTTTGTAAATCCGATTCGTGTTTCCCTGAAGATCAGCGCGGCTTTTTCGCGTGCGGTGAGATCCCGTCCGGTTATCTCAAGAATCGTGACCGCAAGGGACTGCGTTCCGACGTTTCCCGCCATGTCAAGAATCAAGGACTGAAAAGCGACCACGAGCGCGAGTTGCTGTACGACTTCCTCAAAAAGTCCCACAACGGACGAGACTCCGAGACCAAGAAAGAGAAGTACAATAAGCCACGGGAGACGTTTTTTTATACTTGATTTCAGAGGTTCGTTTGCTTCCTCTTCTCCGGAAAGACCTGCGAGCTTTGCGTAATCGTCCTCAAATTCTTCGTCGGAAGCTTCGATCAGTGATTGAGCGGTAACGCTTCCGAGAAGCTTGCCGTTTAGCCTTGAAATAACGGGTATTGAATCCTCTGAGTAAGATTTAACGGTTTCTATGTTTTCCGATATCGATTCGTCGTCATAAACGAACGGGTATGACGTTACGGTTATTGAGTCAAGAGCGGTTCCGTCACGTGCGCGGATCAAATCGGGAAGTTCAATCGCTCCGCAGAACACACCGTTTTTCTCAGTAACGTAAATTGTAGATATATTATCGTTGTCAGCGGCTTCCTCAATAAGGGTACGCATAGCTTTTTTTACGGAGAAAGTTTTTTCAACCGAGATGTAGTTCGTTGTCATGATACTTCCGAATACGTCGTCGTCATACGAAGCGATGAGAGAAATGTCGTCTTTTCTCTCCGGCTCAATAAGCCGGAGAAGTTCTTTTCTTTTTTCGTCTTCAAGATTCGAAAGAACATCGAGCGCATCGTCAGCGTCCATTTCTTCAATGATATCGGCAGCTTTTGCCGAATCAAGCTCTTCGATGTAGACGCCAACGTCGTCAAGATAGGAAAATACATCGGAAAGCTCATCTTCTTCGAGAAGAGAATAGAGCATTTTTCTCTCGTCGGGTGTGATCAGCGGGAGCATCTCGGCGATATCCTTGCTGTGAAAATCCCCAAGAAGCGCCTTTATCTCGGATAGGGATTTCCCGCTTCTGATAACGGCGATTATGTTTTCCGGAGATACGTGGTAGCTGCTGCGAATGTTGTTCATAAAAAAGACCTCCTGTCATGCGTTACAGGCGGTCATACATATGCGGAAACAGCGCTGCCTTTCTTATTGGATCAAAGGCAGCGGATGAGAGATTTAATCGAACGCCCGACGCGATTATTAAAGTTGTATGTATTTCGGGGATTATTGTCTGCGTCCATGGCGTCGCCTCCCATTCTCCTTTTCAGAGCGATTTTATTTATCAGGTGAATTATAACATATAAAGAATATTTTGTCAACATATACTGCGGCAGTATACAAGGTTTTATCAGCGCATTGAAAATCTAAAGCGCACGTGGTATACTGTAACAGTATTACTTTCTGAACGTTATCGTCTGCTGCTTGACAATGAATGCCTGATACAGAAAGCTTTGCCGCGTGAATGAGACCGACATAAATTGAGAAGTACATGAGCGCTTCTCAAAGAAAACGGAAATTTGCTGAGAGGATTGTATATGTTTCTATATTATCCGGGATGTTCAAGATTTATTTATATTTAAATGATATAATTTTAAGGCATTGCAGTTAGAAATCGCAGTTAAACAGTTTTTATGATTTATATGAAACTTTATTATCAGAAAACGGAGAATCGGAATGGGAATGATAGAGATTACCGGACTTACCAAAAATTACGGTACTAAGTTTGCTATCGATGATATAAGCTTTACGATCGATAAGGGGGAGATAGTAGGCTTCCTCGGTCCGAACGGCGCGGGAAAGTCAACGACAATGAACATCCTTACGGGATATCTCTCGTCGACGTCGGGAGATGCTAAGATCGGCGGGATAGATATACTTGAAAATCCCTCGGAAGCGAAAAAGCTTATCGGTTTTTTGCCGGAACAGCCGCCTCTTTACGTTGACATGACTGTAAACGAGTACTTGAATTTTGTATATGAACTTAAAGAGTGTAAATTAAACCGCCAAAAACATCTTGAAGAAATACGCCGCGTTACAAAGATAGACGACGTTCGGGACAGACTGATAAAAAATCTTTCGAAGGGATATCGTCAGAGAGTAGGCATCGCGCAGACGCTTGTCGGGAATCCGCCTGTTATTATATTCGACGAGCCGACCGTCGGACTTGACCCTAAGCAGATAATCGAGATCAGAAACTTAATAAGAAATTTAGGAAAAACGCATACGGTTATTTTGTCGACGCATATCCTTTCGGAAGTGCAGTCGGTGTGCGACCGTATCATAATAATAAATGAAGGAAAGATTATCGCTGACGAAAAAACGGAGAATATCACCTCCGCTATTGAAGATAACAGACGTTACAGCGTAAAGATAAGCGGTCCTGTGCGCGACGTGCAGAACGCGCTGAAAAAGATAACGGGAGTTGTTATGGTTGAGCTTACCGGAGAGAGGGAGCTTGACAGTTACGTTTACATGATCGAATCAGAACGCGGAGTTGACATACGCAAACCTCTTTTCTACGCGATGAGCGAGAAAGGCTGGCCGATCCTCGGGCTTGAAGCTGTCGGAATGAATCTCGAAGAAGTGTTCGTGAAGATAACTGACCGCGCGAAGTAAAGGCGTTTGTTTTGACGGTATATGCGCGAACCGTAAAGAATGCCGCTCTGAGCAAAACGGCGCGGGTTTTTCTATAAGACGAAAAGATGAGTTTCTTGCGTTATTAAAACGGAAACATTCATAAATAAAAAAAGTCTCTATAAGACGAAAGCGGAGAAAAATTATGCTTGCAATTTATAAAAAAGAAATGCGCACATATTTTACGACTCCTCTCGGATACGTGTTTATCGCGGTATTCTTGGCGGTGTCGGGATTTATGTTTGCCTTCAGCACCCTTCAAATGCAGACTTCCGACGTATCCGGATACTTCGGACTTATGATATTCGGATATATAGTTATAGTTCCTCTTCTTACTATGCGCAGTTTTGCCGAGGAGAGACGTACTAAAACAGAACAGCTTATTTTAACTTCTCCCGTTTCAATCACGTCTATGGTAATGGCAAAGTTTTTTGCCGCATTTACCATGTTCGCCGGAAGCGTGATCGTAAGCTGTCTCTACTACCTGCCTCT
>CAKSJC010000079.1 GCA_934462885.1 uncultured Eubacteriales bacterium
AACGTTAAGTCGTGGGATTATTTTGTAAAAAAGGTTATTGTTGATAATGTTCCGTTTGACGTTCTTGTTAATGTAAGAAAGACAGATAACGGAGAATATGTGTACAACATTCGTTTAACAGAGGACAAAAAAAATAAAACTGCGCCTTTACTTGACGGAACTGAATCCGTCTGGGAAGGAACTAAGTCCAACACTGATCGAATGCTCACAGTTTCATTTGATAACAGTATAGCAAACAAAAGCGATTCTGTCAATACTTTTGATAAAAATAATTCTGACAATTTTTCAAAAGATTTCATGACCGAAGAACAGAGACGCGAACTGAAAGACGCCGATCGCAGAAAATACCTCGAAAGACAGCTCGTTCAAACAGACCCGCTCGGCAGAAACGCCCGCGCAGTCGCTCCGACAGTCGTTTCAAGGATAGCAAAGGATATCGCCGAAAATATGCCGGGAGTGACTACCACTCAGGTTTACGAAAAACTCAAAGGCGTGTTTGACGTTATAGAACATCCCAAGTCCGCAACTGTAAGCGAATTCAACGAAGAAATACGTTCCGCAGCCGAAAAAGCCGCGACAGAACTGTATAACTCATGGAAAGTCGATAACACCAACCCGCTCTACGACGAATACTCCGGCATATACAAAGAGATAGCGGCTACATTTCTTGACGGTAGGTAAAATCATCCCTAAAAAAGCCCTAAGTATAAGTCCGCTTGACAAAATCAAGCGGACTTATTTTTTCTGAGGAGTTTTTTATAGCACCTCTTCGGTGTGTAGCGGAACTTTTCTTTCTTTTAAGATTTTTTGTATTTTCTCTGCCGGAAGCGCGCCGAAATCGTCTGTCAGCGAAGCTGATATTCCTGCCGCTTCTCCCGTTACCGCGCACACCGGAATAACTCTTGTTATATCCCACATGGAATCTGTAACCGAAATACACCTGCCCGCGCATATCAAATTCTTTATTTTCTTTGAATAAAGCGTTTCATACGGCAGCTCGTATATCTTACCTTTTTTTCTCCAATCGGCTATCATACCGACGGATGAAGCGCAATACTTTCCATTTTCCGATTCATCTATCGTATACTCGCCGTCAATACGTCTCGTCATTCTTACCTGCGGTATCGTTGCTATCGTAGAAACTGAGTTCTCACATGATACAGAGTTTCCGCGCATTTTAAAATCATTAATCAGAGCAGCATGTGAAGCTATAACCATTTCAGACAACTCTGTTCCGTCAAGTCCAATGTATCTTTTTCTCGAAAGAGAGTTTGTTTCCGACTGAGCGTATTTTCCGTTTTCATCAGGGACATCGCAAAATCCGAGTGAATTCAGATCTGTTTTCCCTGAATCTGTATAATAGTACCAGCTTGCCAGAGAATTTCCCTGCTTGAACACTGCCGTAGGAGCGTCAGCAAATTTACATATGTCTGCGTCGCCTGTCGCATCAATAACATTTTTTGTTCCGTAAGCCAAACGTCCGCTCTTGTTTTCAGCTATAACGTGAGTGATTTTGTCTTCTTCTTTTATTACTCCGCAGACCTTTGTTCCGTAAAGAATACTCACCTTCTCAGACAAAAGAAGCTCCTCGACGAGAATTGCAAAAACTTGCGGATTGTAACGGCACTGATATCTGTTTTTCGCACGTTCAGAAGTACTTCCCGTTTTGTTTGTCCATGAATCCGGTATTTTTCTTTCAGCTCCCATAGAAACAGAAAGCTTTATTAATTCTTCACATATGCCAAAGCTTACCTGATGTCCCTCTCCGTCGCAAAGCGGAAGGAAAATAGTAACAAGACCGGCTGTTCCAAGCCCTCCGAGCATAAACTGATTTTCTATAAGCAGTACGTGCGAACCACATCGTGCGGCTGAAAGGGCGGCGGATATTCCGGCAATTCCTCCTCCGCAAACCACCGTATCAAAAGAATCTTTTATAGGAACAGTACGTTCTGACTCAATTATGTAATTCATTTTTCCCTTCTCTTTTCTTTTTTAGGATAAATCTGTAACATTATATAATATTTTCGAAAAAAAATCAACTTATCTTTTCGTTAGTTATATATTCATGAATTAAAAAAGCATTGACCGGGCAATACTTATCTCGAAATAATGTAACGGAGGATATATATGTTAACATCAAATAAGATATCAAAAGTATTCGCTCGTGAAATCATTGATTCCCGCGGAAATCCAACCGTAGAAGCTACCGTTATACTTGAAGACGGCTCAATCGGATGCGGAGCATCTCCCTCAGGCGCTTCCACAGGAAAATACGAAGCTCATGAATTAAGAGACGGAGATGAAAAAAGATACAACGGAAAGGGTGTTCTTCGTGCCGTCGAAAACGTAAATTCAGAGATAAACCGAGAACTCAAAGGTATACCGTGCGATATATATTACGTTGATTCACATATGATACACCTTGACGGTACTGAAAATAAAAAAAGACTTGGTGCAAACGCCACACTTGCCGTATCTATCGCCGCAGCCCGCGCTGCCGCTTCTCACTACGGCATACCGCTCTATCGATATATAGGAGGAGCATCAGCCAAAACTCTTCCCGTCCCCATGATGAACATTTTAACCGGAGGCGCACACGCCGCAAATAACATAGAGATTCAGGAATTTATGATAATGCCTATGTATTTCGGAACGTTTTCCGAGGCTCTCCGCGCCGGATGCGAAATATATCATAAATTAGGCTCTCTCTTAAAAAAAGACGGTCACTCAACCACAGTAGGCGACGAAGGAGGTTTCGCTCCCAATCTCAATGGTCCCGAAGAAGCGCTTGGTTATATAGTTCGCGCAATAGAGGAATCCGGATATGGATGTGAAAAGGTAAAAATTGCGCTTGACGCCGCTTCAAGCGAGTGGGCAAACGGCAGTTCATATCACCTTCCGAAAAACGGTGAAACACACGATTCCATTTCACTCATTGATGAATGGGATAAATTGTCATCAAAATATCCGATAGTATCGATAGAAGATGGGCTTGGCGAAGATGATCATGACGGCTGGAAAGCCATGAGCGAGAAACTGGACGAACGTATGCTTCTCGTCGGAGACGATTATTTTGTAACAAATCCTAAAAAACTGTCATTCGGAATAAGAAACGGGGCCGGAAACGCTATACTGATAAAACCAAATCAGATAGGTACTCTCACAGAAACCATAGAAGTTGTCAGCCTCGCAAAAGAAAACGGATATAAAACCATTATTTCCCACCGCTCAGGAGAAACTTCAGATACGATAATCTCCGATCTTTCCGTAGGTCTAAACTCAGGATATATAAAAACCGGAGCGCCTGCTCGTGCTGAAAGATGCGCTAAATACAACAAACTTTTGAAGATAGAGGAAGATCTCCACGGGAACGCCGCGTTCGGCGAAAGCTTCCGTTAAACTATTGTGACATTCACTTTACGTTATCTGTAAATGAACTTTTACCCCGAACTCTTGAGACGCAAATTTTTTTGATCCCCGATGCGATTTATTAAACTCAGCCTCGGGGATCATTTTTTATAAGATATGATATGCTTCATGCCATTTGTAAATTTGAATAAAAAGTGAATTAATTTATTATTCTATTGCATTAATGCTTAAAATATGATATAATAATGTGACAACAAACAAGCAGAATTGTTCGTGAATCAAGACCATACCAACCGGGGGAGCAGCGGGTCCCTGTACTCGAAGTCCGCTAAAGCGAGGGTGGATTCCTGATTTGAGGTCGGAGCTTGCGTGGTCTGTGTCATGCGGACTGTGTTGATAAACGGGTCTTGCGCGATTGACGGCTGTGAACCATGTCAGGTGGGGAACCAAGCAGCATTAAGCAGTTTAGCCGATGTGCCGCAGGGCAGCCTGTTTTGAGCATGAAGCATGATGTCGTGCGTCGGTTTCCGATCGATTTTCAGGTGTATGGTCTTGATTTGCGAATTATTCTGCATTTGTTATTTCTTGAAAGGGATGTGTCACTATGCATCAGGCTCTGTACCGTAAATACAGACCGAAAAACTTTGACGATGTTTGCGGCGAAGATCATGTTACATCAGTTCTGAAGTATGAATCCACACATTCAAAGTTTTCTCACGCATATCTTTTCTGCGGTCCGCGAGGAACAGGTAAAACTTCATGTGCAAAGATACTCGCTAAAGCCATAAACTGCGAATCTCCTATAAATGGAAATCCGTGCGGAAAGTGCGATGCCTGTATCTCTATAGATAACGGAACAGCTCCCGATGTTCTCGAAATGGACGCTGCTTCAAACAACGGTGTGGACTATATCAGAGAAATACGCGACGAGGTTGCATATACTCCCGCCATGCTGAAAAAGCGTGTGTATATAATTGATGAAGTACATATGCTTTCCATCGGAGCTTTCAACGCTCTTTTAAAAACTCTCGAAGAACCGCCGGAACACGTGGTCTTTATTCTTGCCACCACAGAACTTCACAAGCTTCCCGCAACAGTCATCTCTCGCTGTCAGCGTTTTGACTTCAGGCGGATCAAATCCGACGTGATAGCCGCAAGGCTTCTCTACATTGCGAATGAAGAACACATCACACTTGATGAAAATGCGGCACGAATCATCGCAAAGCAGTCATTCGGCGGAATGCGCGACGCAGTAAGTATGTTTGAACTTTGTGCTGCCGGCGGACAAGATGTTACAGCCGAGCGTGTCAGCTGCATACTTGGTCTGACAGATATAGAGGTTTTCTATAAAACTGCGGTAGCGGTGTCAAAGAACGATCCCGCTTCCATTTTCAGTATAATAAAAACCGTCGAATCTTCATCTAAGGATATTGCCGTATATTGGATAGAACTTACCGATTTTTGGAGAAGCATGATGGTATTTAAATCTCTTCCCGATGACAGGAGAAGAGATTATCTGGATTTGACAGACGCTGAGATGCGCGTATTGGGAGACGCAGCAAGAAGGTTTTCAAAGGAAACGCTGACGTATCACTTTTCCCTTCTTGACAATGCTATGCGTGAAATGACCCGACTTCCTCAGACTAAAAGACTGTGTGCTGAACTCACGTTAATAAAAATGAGCGAACCGTCTCTCGATTCTTCAGTCCCTGCTCTTCTTTCAAGAATATCTTCCCTTGAAGAAAAGATCGCGCTCCTCGAATATGCTACTCATTTCGCAGCGGAATCATCTCTCACCTCATCACAGACCGTTGCTGAAAATGTTAAATCTTCATGTGAGAAAACCCATGTCACGGAAATTGCAGAAAAATCTACGGATGATGGAATCGATTCTCTCTCTGATAAAACTTCTTCCGAAGAACTTATTCCCATAGACGACATCGGAGACGTAACGGAACGTGTAATGAAAAAAAATCCGTATTGCGGCGGATTCTTTAATGAGTGCAATTGTTTTATAACTCAGGATAAGAAAAGGATCGTTGTCCGATGCGGAAACAATTTTGCAAAAACTGTGCTTGCGAAAGAAGAGAACATACAATCTATGCTGACGGCTTTCAGAATGTGCGGAATTTCCGACATACGCGCGTCCTTGTCAGTTGAGGTAGGAGAAGTAATAGAAAAAAAACTTCCGATTGACGAACTTACAGATTTGTAACAACATAATTAATATCAAAATTAAGGTGGTAAAAAAATGAAAGCTAAACTTCCAAAGGGTTTTGGCGGCGGTCCCTCAAATATGCAGGGTATGATCAAACAGGCTCAAAAAATGCAGGAAGACATGACTGCGCTTAAAGAAGATCTTGACAAACGCGAATATGAGGTAAACGCCGGAGGCGGTGTCGTTACAGTAAAAATAAACGGGAAACTTGAAGTTATCTCGATTGATATTAAGCCCGAGATAGTCGATCCGGACGATATTGAAACTCTCTCAGACGTTCTTGTAGCAGCAGTTAATGAAGCTGTTAAAAAAGTCTCCGAAACCAACGAAACTGAAATGGGCAAAATCACCGGAAGCCTCAACGTTCCCGGCATACCGGGGCTGTTTTGATTATGTCTGAAAATCTTGAACCCCTTGAGAGACTTTGCGATATGTTCCGAAAGTTAGACGGAGTAGGAAAAAAATCTGCAGCGCGATATGCTTTCAATGTGTTAAGCTTTACCGAAGAGGAAGCTTACGATTTTGCAAAAGCCATAATCGACGCCAAGACAGGAATACACCGCTGCTCTGTTTGCTGCAACATAACTGCGGGAGACAAATGCGGAATTTGCACATCGGATAAAAGAGATCACTCGACGATATGCGTTGTAGAAGATCCCAAAGCGCTCATGGCTATCGAAAAAACAAGGCAATATAACGGAGTATACCATGTTCTCCACGGAACCATATCTCCTATGAAAGGTATAACTCCTGATAAACTCACAATACAAAATCTAATATCCCGTCTTGCCCACAGTGAAAATACCGTGAAAGAACTGATACTTGCCACAAACCCAACAGTGGAAGGCGAAGCTACCGCTATGTATATTGCAAAACTCGCGGCTCCACTCGGGGTAAACGTGACCCGAATTGCAAACGGTGTTCCGGTAGGCGGCGATCTCGAATACGCTGATGAAGTCACCCTCCGCCGCGCAATCGAAGGTAGATACTCGCTTAACTGAATCGGCAGAAAAAAGATAACATATATAAATTTATAATACTGCATCAAAAATAGGATATGTTTTTACATATCCTATTTTTATTTTGCTATTTTAATATGACAGCGTAAATTAATTGAGTATTAAAATACTCTGTTCAAGCCGCATCCGTTTTTAACAAACGAATCAAGATTTTTGTCAAGAATATCCATAAGCCTAAGTCTTGCTTCTTTTGAAGTCCAAGCGCAGTGCGGCGTTATTACGGCGTTCGGCGCTGAGAGAAGCGGATTGGCGGGATCTGCAGGTTCAACTGAAAGTACGTCTGCTCCGACGCCTGAAAGTTTACCGCTCTTTAGAGCGTCCGCAACATCCGACTCATTAAAAACAGCTCCGCGGGATGTATTAATAAGCACCGCCCCATCCTTTATTTTGGATATAAATCGGCGATCAACCATTCCGCGCGTTTCGTCCGTAAGCGGACAATGGAAAGATATATAGTCGCTTTTTGCAATAAGTTCTTCAGGAGTTGTAAATTCAATCCCGTTCTCGATTCCTGATATTTTGCTTCTCTTTGTAGCCAAAACCCTCATATCAAACGCCTTGCATATCTCGGCAAACTTCATTCCGATAGCACCGCAGCCGTAAACTCCTACTGTTTTGCCGGCCAGTTCA
>CAKSJC010000080.1 GCA_934462885.1 uncultured Eubacteriales bacterium
AATGCGGATTTAGCTCATTTGGTAGAGCGCAACCTTGCCAAGGTTGAGGTGGCGGGTTCGAGCCCCGTAATCCGCTTGATAAAAAAGAGGGTAAAAACCCTCTTTTTTGCTTGTTTTACAATTTGTGCGGCAGAACGTCTGAACTGTTTTTGCATTACCGTATTTATAACAAGCGCGTATGTTTCCTAATGGAACATACGCGCTTGTTGTTTTGTCAGAGGTGTTTCAAAACACTGTATGATATGCAGAAAAAATCGTACAGACATTCCGCACCGTTTTTTCTTTCCGATGCGGAACAGTAACCGTACAGGTATGTCGGATTTTTTATCCGCCGATATTATCGCGCAAGCGATCAATACAGCCTTATCTCTTTCTCGGAAGGCAGAGGTTTGAGGGATGCGGAAGGAAGAGTCTGATACCAGTATGCCATCGAAGCAAGGTTGCGCTTCGGTCCGTTATCCGCATCTCCGATATTCGGGAGCGTCATGCGAAAATCTTTTTCGAAATGAATCGGATCCGGCAAGTGCCAACGGTAGAGCATGTATTTCGTTCTTGAGGTATATCGCTGACTGAAGTCTGACATGATAGCATACATACCCGAATAAGCGCCCGAATACTGCTGACTGTACCCCAATTTGGCGTCGTCCCTGCCGAAGCAGAAGGAGCCGCAGAAATAATCCTCGGTTCCGGTATAGTTGATAGAAGGATAAACGTCTCCGTCGATGAACATTTTTGGTTCGCCTTCAACCCAGCATCGAATACCGTTGCAGTCTACGACGTCAGCAAAGAGGGCGGTACCGACAAAATGTCCGCATCCGCGGATGCCGTCGACAATTGTGTATTCTTCCTGAGAGAGTGCAGGGTAAGCTTGGCGATAGCAGGCGTGGAAGTAGGCTGCGTCTTCTCCGACCTCACAACGTTTGCCTGTTATGGAATAATAAGTTGAGAGTATATCGCGCTCCAGACGATTTTCAAGAGTTATACGGCAATGTGAGCGGAATGGCATCTGCCAATAGCAATTGAAACCGCGGCAGGGAGCTGCCAGCATGACTGCCGAATTAAGCGTCGGAAATTTACCGCTGCGGTCGGTGCAGTTCTGACTGAAGCCATAGCCGAAGAACGCACCCAAGGGCGCTTCCACCGAAGGAGATTCCTGACCGTCCCAATAGATGCGAATGACAAAGCCCGAGGCTTCACCTCCGAACCACATACTCTCTATCACGCCGGATCCGTCAATTTCGGCAACAGTAATTGTCTCGCCGGGTTTCACCTCGATCATCGGATTGAGCTTTTCCCACGGTTTGGCATGTGTTCCTCCGCCCTTTTCTCCCTTAAAGTTTTCAGGTGAGAAAGAAAAAGACGTTGCTTTTGATATGCGCGTTATGTCTTCAAAATACATATTGTGTCTCCTAATTTATGCTGAGTTTTTTTATAATGGTTCTGACAGACTTGTTTTTTATTATTTTCTTCCTTATTTTTCATAAGGGAAAGTCAAAAAGCCTCCTACCGAGAGGATGTAATCGCGGGATTTTAATATATCTGCAAGCTCGAATGAGTCTTTGGGGAGAGTTTTTGTAAGCAGCGCGGCAGTTCCCTCATTACCGCGTTCTCGGAAATCCGATCCGGCTGTTATAAGCTTTCCGGATTTGCGTGCGAAAGCCGCGGAAGGACCGATACGGCTGTTATGATCGGTGTTAAGATTGAACGCCTCATATCCGTCAACCATGGCGGGATCGATCGGATCTCCGCCTCCGCGGCACGGGCGCGCCTGTATTATTACCGCGGATTTTTTCGGCTTCCATGCGCTGCGGAACTCTTCATATGTATAATTCTCTATATACGAAAGAAGCTCCAGCGCAACTTCATAATTGACTCCGTAGATCAAAAAATCATTTGATCCGTCCTTGAATTGAGCTTCAAGTCCAAAGAGAATCGAGATTCCTATTTTATCGCCTTCCTCTTTTGCGTCGAGGTAGTTCTTATACCACAAATCAAAGTTTTCACGCGCGCTCTTTTCTCCACGTGAAAAATATGCGTAGTTGAAATAATTTGTTATTACAAGTGCATCGTAGCCGAGGTTTTTATATATTCGTGCCACATCGGGAGCGGATACTTCAGCGCATTCGCTTTCCAACATAGTGTGAGCATGAAGCTCGATTTTATATTTGTATTCGTCAAAGGCGTGTATGTTTATCATTTATTTTTCCCCTTGTGTGAGTATGCCGCAAGCCGGTAAAATTATTTTGAATGCCGTGTGAATATGAATTTTACCCTTCAGACATTTTTTCGGGAGTTTTTCCTTAACTGTGAAAATCCGTTTGTCGGCGGAAAAACCGATCAGGCTTCCGCGTTCCGGAAAGATTATAAAGTTTATGTAATCTCAGGGAGCGCGGCAATACCTCCCAAATCGAGAAGAAAATCACGCGAACGAAGAAGCTCTGCAAGCTCAAATGAGTCGCGCGGCAGAGTTTTTGTGCGAATTCCACCCATTGCAATCTCCCACGGCTTGTGGAAATCCGAGCCTGCCGTTACGATTTTGCCGACGCGGCGCGCAAATGCCGCGCATTCAGCCGTGTGACTGTTGTGACTCGGGTGAAGATTGAACGCTTCTACTCCGTCTATGAGATCCGGCTCAGCCGGCACGCATCCCGCACGGCACGGATGTGCCTGTATCACGAGAGAATGCTCGCTGTGCCAGTTTGCTCTGAACTCCCCGAACGAAGTTGCAAGATGAGGAAGTATCTCGTAGAGATCGCCGCGGTCTATACCGTAAATGAGGTAGTCCGTTCCGGACTGGGGAAAGCGAAGCTCCGCGCCGAGGATGACGCTTAATCCGATGCGATCCCCCTCTTCTTTTGCGCGTGAGAAATCCTCATACCAGCGGTCAATAATCTCATGTATACCGCCTTCGTTTTCCAGATCCATCGGCAGAAGATGATTCGAGATAACGAGTCCCGAATATCCCTCCGCTTTGTGCAGGCGAACCGATTCATCTGGCGCGGCTCTTCCGCAGCGGCTTGCAGGGGATGTATGGGAATGAAGTTCTATTTTATATTTATATTCCGAAAAAATCATTTGCAAAAACAGCCTTCCTAAAACTCTTTCAATTCTTGTTGCGTCAGAAACAAATCAAACGTCAAGATGTAAAAGTCTGATGGTGTTTTCGCGGGAAACTTTGCGGTATACGGTTTCGGAGATTCCTCCGGAGAGGTAAGCTTCATCGAGCCAGTGTGAAAGCTCCATACGATCTCCGTAGTTGCATGCATCCGTACCGAACATAAGTCTGTCCTGGAATTCTTCAAGGAATTGATATGCAAATTCGGGATCGCGCGCGAGGGCATTATGGCCGCTTCCCGCGGAGAGGTCGCCGTAAACGTTGGGATATTTTCTGAAGAGCTCAACAACACGGCCGGGAGTTACTTTTCCTTTAGGATATCCGTTTATTTCGCGCGGATCGAGATCGGAGCTGATGTGAGACCAAAACATTGCCGAGTGGCAGAAAAATTTCAGTTTTGGGAATTTTTTAATAGCTCTCTCAAGTCCGGGAAGACCGTAGTCGTCGATAAGTCCGTAGAAGCCGTATCTGGCGGGGGACATATGGAAAATAACCGGCATATCGCACTCGCCCGCGTAGAAGAATAGATTATCTACAAGCGGATCGGTAATTGGGAGGCTTGCCGTGATTTCACCGACGCCCTTAGCACCCATGTGCTTGTAGTGATTGATTATGTAAGCCATGTTGTTGCGGGGGTTGTTATAGCCGAGTCTGGGGTCAATGCTCGCATACCAGAAAAACGTGTCGGGATGCTCTGCTACGATACGTGCAGCAAGCTCGTTCGATTGCATGCTAAACGCTTCTTCGGGTGTACACTGGGGAAGAAGAACTCCTTTTTCAATTCCATGCTCGTCGTACATCTCGCGTACTTGTTCGGGAGTAGCGCAGCGGGATCCGTAGAAAGAAATGAGTTCATGACCGTTCCACATATCGCAGTGAACGTGTCCGTCAATCTTTTTAACAAGTTCCATTTTTAAAATTCGCCTTTTCCGTAATTTTTATAATTTTTTATAAAAAGTATATAGGTCAAAAGTATATAATCAAAAGTTAACTATACCGCCGAAAGTATATCACACGCCTCTGCCTTTGTCAAGAAATCACGGCGGATGGCGGAGAAGCGTATTTCCCGCGGTCAGACATCTTTATTTGTCAAACGGGTCAATGAGTTCGTGCATTTCCTTTACGAGAGTATC
Source organism: uncultured Eubacteriales bacterium (assembly GCA_934462885.1). Taxonomy (GTDB): domain Bacteria; phylum Bacillota; class Clostridia; order Oscillospirales; family CAG-272; genus UMGS1696. The sequence continues at coordinate 4,249 of CAKSJC010000080.1, forward strand.
CGTATCGACAGTGGAGCTGCACTCAAAAGCGAGCCAACCGTCGTATCCGGTTTCTTCTATCGCCTTGAATATATTGCGGTAGTTAAGTTCTCCCGTACCGGGCTGTTTTCTTCCGGGGTTGTCGGCGATGTGGAAATAACCGATGTGTTCTATGTTATTCCGAATGTTGCGGATGACATTTCCTTCGGTTATCTGCTGGTGATAGATATCAAAAAGTATCTTACAGTTCGGACTGTCCACCGCTTTTATCATACGCACGGCGTCCTCGGTTTTTGAGAGGAAGTAGCCTTTGTGGTCAACGAGAACGTTAAGCGGCTCAAGAACTATCGTAAGTCCGGAATCCTCCGCCATCTTCGAGAGTGTTTTCAGAGTAATTACACAATTTTCAAATTGCTGTTCATAGCTTACATCGTCTCTCGTCGCACCCGCAACCATAATAATGTTCTGAACATCAAGCATTTTTGCGGCTGCAGCCGTCTGATTAAAGGATTCGATGTACACGTCCATGTTTCCTTCGTAAACCATACCGTGCTTTGCCGACATTAAGTGTCTTTTATCGCTGTCGGTATTGCGTAGAAGAAGAGCAGTCGATTTTACTCCCGTCTCGATAAGTGTTTGGCGAGCCTTTTCAAGATCAACTCCCGTCCAAATGTTGTCCTCAATTGCTCTGAATCCGTATTTTTTCGCAAGCACCAATCGCTCGCAAAACTCACTGCCCCACCAGTTATCAGAAGCTGCAAATTTCATGTAAATATCCTCTGTTTTCTTAAAATTATCCAAGCCCCGGAAAGCTTTTCTTATGACTGAATTATACAATACCGCATGCTCTTTGTCAAGCGGAAAGAGGCTGAATTGAGTTGCCCGCGAGACTTTCTATCTATATTATTTTTTACAACATCATTTACAAACGGACAAAACGGCAAAGGAATTTTGTAAAAACAAACAATCTTTTTTTCTCGAAATTTCTTGTAACGGACTTTGAATTATGTTATACTGTACGAAATGAAAAGTATTGCCGCGCTGCTGATATGACGGGCAATACCGATTCTCATGATATTTATCGGAACTCTGCTTAAAAATATCTATATATAAACGTTAAGGATGGTTTTTTTAATGCTTTACGACGTACTGATAATCGGCGCCGGATGTACGGGAATCATGACTGCAAGACTTCTTTCTTCAAAAAAATGTACCGTTGCGGTCGCGGAAGCAAAATGCGATGTCGCAATGGGCGCGACTTGCTCCAATTCGGCTATTGTTCATTCCGGATATGACGCCAAGCCCGGTACACTGAAAGCTAAACTTAATGTTCGCGGCAATCGGCTAATGAAAGAACTTGCAGCTCAGCTGGACGTCGAACTGAAAAATGTCGGATCACATGTTGTGGGATTCAATGATGAAGATTTAAGAGTTCTCCGCGAGCTTTATGAGCGCGGAGCGGCAAACGGCGTTCCGGATCTTCGCCTTATCGGCAGAGATGAACTTCGTACTATGGAACCGAACATTTCGGAGAAAGCCGTCGGCTCTCTTTTCGCCCCGTCCGCCGCAATAACATGTCCCTACGGGATAACTATCGCCGCCGCAGAAAACGCCGTTACAAACGGAGTTGATTTTTATTTCAATTTTAAGGTTACGGGCGCTTCCGAGGCGGGCGGAATATACTATATTTCAAACGGTCGCGATACCATAGCGGCGCGCTATGTTATAAACTGTGCGGGAGTTAATTCCGCGGATGCAGCGAAACTTCTCGGCGAGAACGATTTTCCGATAACGATCACTCCGCGCCGAGGAGAATACATTGTTCTCGATAAAGTATGCGGCAAAATGGCAAATTCTACTCTTTTCGTATGTCCGTCCGAGCGCGGCAAGGGTATTCTCGTAACCCCAACGGTTGACGGAAACCTTCTCATCGGACCGAACGCATACCCCATAGACGATTCCGCTGACACATCCACCACACAGTCGGGACTTGAAGAAATAACAAAAGGCGCTCACCGTCTCATGCCGTCCGTAAACACGCGCATGGCGATAACTTCTTTTGCCGGAGTGCGCGCGACGCCCAGCACATACGATTTCTTCATCAAAATATCGGAACAGCTTCCGCGCGTGATACACGCAGTCGGAATCGAATCTCCCGGCTTTGCTTCCTCTCCGGCGACAGCCGAATATATAGTCTCCCTTCTTGAAGAAGCGGGACTGGATCTTCCGGAACGAGAAAATTATATTCCCACACGCCGTGCCGACGGAAACCACCGTCAGTTCAACAGGCTGAACGAAGAAGAAAAAACAGCGATATGCAAAAAAAATCCCGCATACGCAAAAATTGTTTGCAGATGTGAAACTGTTACGGAAGGAGATCTTCTTGACGCCATTCATTCTCCGATCCCGGCTGTAACCATAGATATGCTCAAAAAACGCACGAGAGCCGGAATGGGCCGCTGTCAGGGAGGCTTCTGTTCTCCGCGAGCGGCGGTTCTTATCGCAAATGAAATAAAAGAGGAACTTGACGCCGTAACAAAATGCGGCGGCGGTTCTTGGCTTGTTTCAAAGAGAAGCGGCGGGGAGGACGAAAAATGAAGAAAAAACTTATTATAATAGGCGGAGGTCCGGCGGGTCTTGCCGCCGCTCACGCGGCTTACGAAAAGGGGCTTCCGGCCGATGATATTCTGATACTCGAACGCGACAGCGAGCCGGGAGGAATCTTAAATCAGTGCATCCATGCGGGCTTCGGTCTTCATCGATTCGGCGAGGAGCTTTCCGGACCGGAATACGCGGCGCGTTACATCAAAATGGTTGAAGACGACGGGATAGAGATACTTACCGACTGCATGGTTCTTTCGCTTACCGGCGATCGCAAGGTGACGTTTATTTCTCCGAAACTGGGATATGTCACGGCGGAAACCGACACCGTTATTCTTGCAATGGGCTGCCGCGAAAGAACAAGAGGAGCTCTG
>CAKSJC010000081.1 GCA_934462885.1 uncultured Eubacteriales bacterium
CCATAAATTAATTAATAAAATTTGAACGTCGGTTATCTTTTAGGTAAACATAATTGTCGCAAAATACAGTTGTAGTTAAACTATTGAATTTTAAATTTGAATATGGTAAAATGGACACAGATAAAGAGATAGTTAATTATCGATATTTTAGGTTTTTGTGTTCCTGCGGTTGTCGCGGATAAGCGTTAATCTCACTTAGAACAAACGAGGAATGTCCGAGTATCATATCGTTTGAGGTAAAATAATATGAATAAAAACAAAATTAAAAGATTTGATTTTAAAAAGAAACCGCATAAGCCGTCCGCGCTTATGTGGCTGGCTAAAAGAATCATCAGCTTTCCGGATTTAAGAAAAAGAAAAGCTGTAATACGAAAACACGATATGGAGGGCATAGAGGAAAAGCCGTATATTCTCATGGTGACGCACTCATCAATGGTTGACTTCAATGTAATGCTGAAAGCGACACACCCGTATCCAGTAAACAATGTTATGACTTTGGAGGGATTCAATACATATTCTTCGCCGCTCATGCGTTCTCTCGGCGTTCTCGGAAAGAGAAAATTTATTACCGACATAAATCTTGTCAGAAATATAAAGTACTGTCTTAATAAGCTTGGAACCATTTTTGTCCTGTTCCCCGAGGCAAGATATTCACTGGACGGATGTACTTCTTTTCTTCCGGATTCCCTTGGCGGACTTGTGAAAATGATGAAGGTTCCGTGTGTTACACTTGCAATAAAGGGCAATTTTGTTACCCGTCCACAATGGAACAAGAAAGATAAAAAAACTTTTGTTGAAGCGGATATGTTTCCGGTGGTTCGTGCAAACGAGATAGATACTATTTCCGCAGACGAGATAAACCGCAGGATTGAGGAAAGCTTTGTTTACGACGATTATCGTTGGCAAGAGGAAAAAGGGGTGATCATTAACGATCCCGAACGTACTGAGGGGCTTCACTGTCTGCTTTACAAATGTCCGAACTGCGGGACAGAACATATGACAGATTCGGCAGGGTGCGAGATATGGTGCCGTTCGTGCGGCAAACGTTGGAGACAGGACGAGCTTGGCAGAATGTGTGCTATCGAAGGTGATACCGAGTTTTCGCATATTCCGGATTGGAGCAAGTGGGAACGAGAATGCGTCAGAGCCGAGATCGAGAACGGAACATACCATTTTGAAGATACGGTGCGAGTGGAGACTCTTCCCGGATGGAAAAAATTTTATAAGCACGGAGACGGAAAACTGATTCAGACAAAAGACGGTACACGCATAGAATGTACGGCTTACGGTGAAAAAACCGTTGTTGAAAAAGCTCCACTTGATCTTTACAGTATACACATAGAATATGATTATCTCGGTCGCGGAGACTGTGTAGATATATCGACATCCGATGATAGTTACTGGCTGTATTTATCAAAGAGAGACGCTGTTACAAAGCTAAGCTTCGCAACGGAAGAAATATATAAACTCGCTAAAGAAAAGCAGAAAAACACAAGAAATAAAGAGGAACAAAAAGCACAGACGGAGAGTTGTTAATGAATGATAAACTGATTTTATGTAAAGATGTCGCGCTTTCCGAGGATGAAGCTTTTCTTTGTACGGGAATCGACTTTTCAATATCAAATGGAGACTATATGTGCGTAGTGACGCCCGACAACAGAATAAAAGTCGCTTTTTCGCAAACTCTGATGGGGTTCAGAAAACACAGTGCAGGAGATATCATTTATGAAAACGGATTTACATATTCAGATATTGGGTATCTTCCGCGCATAAGTGAATGTGTCGGAGCTTCTTTGGTTCGGGATATGGTTTTGTCAGGCAGGCTGAAAAGAGGCTTTGGTATATTTTTCGGAAAAGAAGATAAAAATGCGGCAATGGAGGCAATGAAGCTTTTGGGTGTCGATGACTGCGCGAAAAGGCGTTTTGGGGAGCTCTCGGGAGGTCAAAAGCAAAAAGTGCTTTTGGCAAGGGCTATTTGCGCTACAAAGAAAATGCTTATACTTGAGTCGCCGTGTATTGGACTTGACATTTTGGCACGCGAAGAGTTGTACGCCAATCTTTCCCGCCTTAATAGGGAATACGGTACTACCGTGATCACTGTAAGCAATAATCCTGAGCTCGTGACATGCTATGCAAAGACGATACTCCATATTTCGGACAGTCAGCTGTTTTTCGGATCGAGAGAGGAATATCTGCGCTCTGTACCGGGTCAGATGTTTTTGTATGGACGAGTTATGTGAAACGATATCTTCCTTTTCAATATAAACTTTTCGCGCAGTTTCATTGTTTCGGAAAAGTAAAAGCCGGCGTCTAAGACGCCGGCTTTTAACATGTTTGCAGTTCAGAATGATTGCATATTTTATTTTTTCTGTTTATCTTTTTTACCGGAGAGTATTACGTTAACAATGATTCCGAGGATAAGAGCAGTAGCGATGGATGTGAGGGTTACCTTGCCGAAGTTTACGGTAAGTCCACCAATGCCGCAGATAAGGATAACCGCTACAACGAAGAGGTTCTTGTTGTCGTCGAGGTCAACCTGCTGAATCATCTTGAGTCCGCTGACTGCGATGAAGCCGTAGAGCGTGATGCAAACGCCGCCCATTACGCAGTTCGGAATACTTGCAAGGAATGTTACGAACGGTCCGAAGAAGGAGATGATCATGCACATAATTGCTGTTGTGAGGATCGTTACAACCGAAGCGTTACCGGTGATTGCTACGCAGCCTACCGACTCGCCGTATGTTGTATTCGGGCAACCGCCGAAGATTGCGCCGAATATTGAACCAATGCCGTCACCGAGAAGCGTTCTGTGTAGACCCGGCTCCTCAAGGAGATCCTGCTCAATGATTGAAGAAAGGTTCTTATGGTCAGCGATATGCTCTGCGAATACAACGAATGCAACGGGAACATAAGCAACAGCAACAGTTGCAAGATACTGACCATCAATTTCCTTAACCCCCTTTATGGCCTCAAAGAAAGTGAAATCGGGAACGGAGAATAATTTAAGATTATGGAAAACTGTGAAGTCGATAACCTGAAGTGCTGTGTTGTCTGTCTTGATACCGATTACAGTAAAGATTGCAGCAACAACATAACCTGCAAGGATACCGACGATAAACGGAATAAGCTTTGTCATCTTCTTGCCGTAAACCGAGCAAATGATAACAGTGAAGAGTGTTACAAGACCGCAGATAAGAGCGACATAGGGGCTTGCGGTTGATACGGATGAAACAACGTCAACGATTTTGCCGTTTTCAATTGTCTGAGTGGCAACCTCAGTCATAACCTTGCCGAGTGTAAGGTCGCTGACTGCATTGCCTGCGAGGGACAAACCGATGATGGAAACAGTGGGCCCGATAACAACGGCGGGCATAAGTTTGTTAACCCATTTAACACCTGCAAATTTAACCGCTATTGCAATAATAACATAAACAAGTCCTGCCAAAAGAGCACCGATGATAAGTCCGAAGTGTCCGGCTGCCTCAGAAATCGCACCTGCAAAGGCTGCAAGCATTGAACCGATGAAAGCGAATGATGAGCCGAGGAAAACAGGGCTTTTAAACTTTGTAAAGATAAGATAAACAATTGTGCCGACACCTGCTCCGAAAAGAGCTGCCGACTGCGACATTCCGTTACCGATGATGCTCGGAACTGCAATTGTTGCCGCAAGAATGGCAAGAACCTGCTGAAAACCGAAGACGATAAGCTTTCCGAATTTAGGCTTATCTGAGGGTTGGTAGTAGAGTTTCATAATCTTCCTCCGAAAAAATTATTCAAACTGTCCTCGGCATAAAAAAAGCCTTGCATACAGCAAGACCGTCCCGTTTGTATTTTTACACAGCATAATACCGCCGTAAAAATCCTTATTTTCGACCTTGCCGGTATCACTGTACCGAGTTAAAGTTCGTTTTGTTTCGTGTTAGTATAACATGAAGAGACATTGTTTGTCAATAGTTTGTTTCGAAAAAATTAATTTTATGTCCGGAGATATTTTTCTTTTGGCTTAGATAATAGTCGCGCACGACTCTACACACCGTTATTGGAGGTATGGAGAAGCCCTTTTGCGGTGTACTTCACAGTGATAGCGTCACAGAGAGAATGCATTTCGCTTTTATGGCGGTATAGTGGTATTTGATATGAGCTTATAATCACGTGGCTTGTCTATGCGAAATATCCTTAAAATGGACGACCTTTTGTGTGTTTTGGTCATATGTGCCATGATACAATCGTTTTTTAGTGATATGGAAGTTATTAGCTGAAAAACTTACAAAAACGGTATGCCATACTATTAAGCGCCGGATCCTTCGGATTCGGTCAAATGTGCCCCAAAATGCCGAAAACACTGCTTGGCACAATCGTATGCTCCATCCCTAAAGTTTTTTGATTTTTAATTAAAAATCTGCTATAATTATTGTAACATTTTATGAATTATCTAATCTAATAGTTGAAAGGACGGTGAAAATGTGACTGAATTTGAAAAGCTTTTCAACGAAAACCGAGAATTAATTTTTAAATATCTAATGAAAATGACGCAGGACACTTCGCTATCCGATGAACTAACGCAAGAAACCTTCTTCCGTGCATATATGAACTATGCTTCTCTTAGAAATAAGGAAAAGGCCTCTGTATGGCTCTGTCAAATTGCAAAGAATACATACTTTGCGTGGTACAACGAACATAAGAAAAAGGATACTTTTGATTATCTAGAAACGGAAAGCGATGGTAAAAGCATAGAAGAGGCATTTATTCAAAAAGAACTTTCTCAAAAAGCGCTCGTTTGTTTACACGAATTAGAAGAGTCTTATAAGGAAGTATTTATGCTTTCTGTATTCGGCGGATTCTCATTAAAAGATATAAGTTTAATTTTCGGTAAAAGCGAAAGTTGGGCACGAGTTACATTTTACCGTGCCAAGCAAAAACTACTGGAAAAAATGAGGTAACGATATGAATTGTAATATTGTAAAGGATTTGATCCCACTTTACGTTGATGGATGCTGCAGCGAAGAAAGCAAAAAAATTGTTGAAGAACATATTGAGAACTGTGTTGAGTGTAAAAAACTATTTGAAGATATGAAATTGCAATCAGATATTGTCACGGTGTCAGAAGCGCCAAAAACGTTTAGTAAGCTTAACGATTGGAAGGCTTCACTTTTGCAGTCGGTTTTATTGTTTCTTTCTTTCGGACTTATTACGATCGGTGTTGCGTTAGAGGCGAGAACTCCCTCCAGTATCGGAAATGGTTTTTGGGCATTGAATCTCGTTATTCCGTCAACTGGATTTATGCTTTCACTGGCAAATTGGTATTTTGTAAAAATGTATAAAAACAGAAAAACTTTTTCAAATTATTCTTTTATTTCTACACTTGGTGTCACTTTGATCGCATATGTATGGTCTGTATTCCATTATGAAATGAATCTTACCGATTTGTTCTCCGAACATAATTTTTCTGGAATTTTAGAAGTTTTGTACGCAGTATTGCATTTCAATGGAGGCGGCATTTTGTTAACTGCTGTATTTTGCGTTTTGTCGAAGATACTCTCAAACCGATACGCAAAGATGTTGGGGAAAGAGTAGGGAGAACAATATGAAAAAGGCAATATCAATTTTGATGTGCTTGTTATTTGTTATGACAATACTATATCCCGCAGGTGTTATAATAACGGCGTGTTTGGAATATAGTTTTGAACTTGTCAGTGTTTCGTGTTTTTCTATCGTGCTTAGCGCATTATCTGTTTGTACAATTGTTCTTGACCTTGTTTTCAAGAACACTCTTGAAAATAACTGGATGCGGATTTTGTTAACTGTTATTACACCATTGTCATTGCTTAACTCTGTTTTTTATATTTCCTATTGCCCAAAAATTTGGGTAATAGGAAGCGTATTGTTTTATATCGCTTGTTGCTGTTACTTAACAGTTAAATACGGAAAACCGTTGGCGCTGAAAATTATCGCATTAGTTTTATCTGTACTAATGATTCTGCCGCTTGGCTTCTTCAGCTTTATTGCCTTGATTTTCGGTAATATCGCTCAAAATACAGTCGTGAAAACTGTAGAGTCACCGAGTTGTAAGTATTATGCCCAAGTAATTGACAGCGATCAAGGCGCTCTTGGAGGAAATACCATTGTTGATGTATATCAAGAGTGTGAAATCAATGCGCTTCTTTTCAAAATCAAAAAGAAACCTCAACAAGTTTATTCAGGAGGTTGGGGAGAATTTGAAAATATGCAAATTCGATGGAAAAATGATAATTGCTTGATAATCAACTCAGTTGAATATGAAATAGAATAGCTCGATGGAATATTGCAAATAATTTCGAAATATTTTGCCGAATATCGTCTTTTTTCACTGTAAAGAAAATCAAAGTTTAATTTTGCGGGTTTGCTGATGCTGGCGGCTGTTGCTTTTTGGGAAGACTTGTGATATCATATAAGAAAGACTATTTTTCGATTTTTTTGCCGCATACATATCCGCTATGAAATTTATAGCAGAGAGTTCTGCTCTTTTTTTCCGCTTCACGCCCGAAGAAAAATTGCCTGAATGACAGACGCAGAGTCAAATCCGCCATGTCTTTTTCAGGATATTCAACAAAACTTTCGCAGATAAAAGACGAACGCCTGGAATCATCGGAAAATAACGACAGAGCATACAGATATATTGTTTCCGCAGTTTTTTCCATAAACCTGTTCATACGGAAAGCAACAGAAAAATCCGTACCGCTTCCCGAAAAACACGGTAGTGTGATATGTATCTGACGCCGGCCATCATAGATTATGGAGTGATCTTTGTGAGTTATCATAAATCCTCCGACAGAAATAATTTTTATAATATATTTGAAAGGTTAGTTCATGACCTCATTATCACCGCTTGCAGATAGAGTAAGACCCGTCACGTTTGACGATATTGCCGGTCAAAGCCACCTTTTTGGTAAGGACGGTATTTTAAGAAGAATGACCGAGCGCGGAGTTTTTCCGTCGATGGTATTCTTTGGCCCTCCGGGATGCGGTAAAACTACCGCCGCATCGATCATAGCAAAAATGTCCGGCAAAACTCTTTATAAACTGAACGCAACTACGGCAAGTTTATCCGATATAAAAGAAGTTGCGCGAGATACCGAAACGATTTTAGGACAGGGCGGGGTACTACTGTATCTTGACGAGATACAGTATTTCAACAAAAAACAGCAGCAGTCGCTGCTGGAG
>CAKSJC010000082.1 GCA_934462885.1 uncultured Eubacteriales bacterium
TGGATGTGCTCGCCCTTCATCTGTCCGTCGCGGACCAAATAGAATGCGGCGGTCAAGCCTGCCAAACCGGTTCCGATGATGTAAGCCGATTTTTTATCTACATCCTTCGGTTTTTCGGGATGAGCGAAAGATTCATAAGTTCCTGCTGAGTAATACATAACGAATACCTCCTGCGGTTTTCTGTTTTTCTGTTTATGCTTTTATTATACCCGTTTCCGATCGGTTTACAATAAGCAGAAAAAACTCCGTGATAAAAGTTTTATCACGGAGTCGGAAAGTGTAAAAATTTTTATCAAATCAGCCGGGATGATAAAATCAGAGTTTGAATCTGGACAGCGCCGCCGACATGGAGCCTTTGATCAGCTTGGCAAGCCTGTCCACAAGCGGATGCGGATCCTGCCTCATATCATTTTTGATCCAGTCAAGCATTAATCCGATAAATATATACGAATAAATCTGCGCAATAAATTGCTTGTCCTCGTCGCGGACGGTCATACCGCCCGATTCCTCGTCGATCACGTCAAGCAGGAGTCTGTCTACGATCGGCTGCAAGTATTTTTCAACCTGCTCTCTGTGTACGCAGCGGTAAACGTTCAGAATAAACGGTTTGTTTTCCTGTACTGCTTCAAAAATCTGCAAAAATCCCTGCTGCCATGTTTCGTAAGTCTTTTTTTCATCAAGCGCGCGCTTTGCGTCTTCAAGGCATGACCATTCCACAAGATCGTAAATATCCCTGAAATGATAGTAGAAGGTCATGCGGTTGATGCCGCAATCGTCCGCTATGTCGCCAACTGTAATTTTGGTGAGCGGCTTTTTCAGGAGCAAATTTTTGAGCGACTGTTCCAAGGCTCGCTTTGTTACCTGTGACATAGTGATTTATACCTCCCTAAAACCGTTTGCCGATCGCGTCCTTTTCGGTTCCGCAAACTTCACAAATGTGCTGTATAGAGATTTTTTCATTTCTATGTTTAATAATACCACAATTCTATATTAAAATTGTAAACTCTTCGCAAAAAAATATCGAAATAACGGTTTTATGGAGAGTGACGGGCTTGAATGACCAAACATCTGAGAAACCTAATTGCATAACCGAACGCCGCTGAAGAATTGCTGTGACGCTCTACGGCATAAAGAAAACTTTAGGCGCTTGAAAGCGTAAACAGAATCGAAGTTTACATTAAGCACGCGCTGAAAAATATATTTTCTGTAATCCATGTGCAGGCGAACCGGAAGTTACAGCGCCATTTCCCATAACAACGACGAAATAAACGGTTGGAAAAAGAACATAATCAACACGACTGTGCCGCATATCAAATAAAAATCACATGTTTTTGAATTTAACAGGATTCGCTTCGTAAATTTATTTGTTATCAGATATGCAATAAAGTACCCGACAATTGTACCGACAGTATTTGTAATAATATCGTTTATATCACTGGTTCTAAAAGTAAAAATCTGTGATATTTCAATTAAACTTGTAACTATAAATCCCATTAAGGCAATATTTTTAATGTTTCTGAATGTATCCCATAATATCGGCAAAAAGAAGCCGAACGGAACAAATAAAAGTATATTTAAGCACGCATTAATAAAATCCGACGCCATATCAACAAAGGGAATTATGTTTACTGTAAAGTCGATTTTCAAAGACGTCACATTTGGGAAACCCACAAGCGCTAAAAGCGCGGTAAGATAAAACCCGAATACCATGTAGATAATGGTTCGCTTCCGGCTATGAAACAGAAGCTTATTATATACACAAAAAAGAGGGATAATAAAAACCGCTGCCGCTATAATTTCGATAAGTGAGGCATATATTCTGTACATTTTGCTTCTCCGAAAAAATACAATTTATCTCTTTGTTCTTAATTATACATCAATAAGAAAACCGCCCCTCGGAGGTTGCGCGAAAGCGTCAGCCTCGCGAGTGGGGAGGTTTTCTTTAATTATAGGCTGTTTATTATCCCCACTCGATCGGAGCGTTTTTAGTTTTATACTGAACCAAATTTCTCCCCGGCAGTGAAGCTGCACGCCGATTGTGATTTTCAACATTAAAATCCGAATTTTGCTCTTAAAAATCATCATGATATATCTTGACCTTTTCATGGCGCAAAACTATAATATCCTTTGTGCGCGGCTATACGTTTTATTGATAAAACACTCGAAAAATCACCCCGCGCGTTGAGGACACATGAACAAGATTTCTTCGGATAAAATCTATTTTAACAAAAGCCCCTTGAGCCGCAAGCTCACACCCGCCGTTTCCGCAGTTCTTATATTTGCGAAAAAGAACGCCGTTTTATGTATCGCGGCGCTTCTTGCGCTCGTTACCTCGTTTATAGTTCCGCCGGACGGCAAATATCTCGGATATTTCGACACGCGGACTCTTGCTTGTCTTTTTTCCACTCTTGCAGTGATATGCGCGCTCAAGGAAATACGCTTTTTCTATGTGTGCGCCGAACGGATAATCGCCGCCGCAAAAAATCTGCGAATCGCTTCTCTTCTTCTCGTCTATATCACGTTCATCGGCTCCATGCTCATTGCAAACGACATGGCTCTCATCACGTTCCTGCCTCTCGGAGCGATCGTTCTCTCCTGCACGGGAAACAAAAAACACATGGCTTATGTGTTCATACTCCAAAATATCGCGGCAAATCTCGGCGGAATGCTTACTCCGTTCGGTAATCCGCAAAATTTATACCTGTACTCGTACTTCGCTATACCGGGAAGTGAATTCGTTTCCTCAATGTTCCCTCTTATCACGCTGTGCTGTCTCTTCGTTCCCGCCGTCCCGCTCTCTTATTCCGGCGAAAAAACCGCCCTGCCGGCGCGGAGAACCGTTATTTATCTCGCGCTGTTTGCCGTATCCATCCTATCGGTGTTCCGCGGAATCCCGTATCTTGCCGGAGCGGGCATTATCACGGTTTTTCTCTTCTTTATCGACAGGCGCGCATTAAAAAAAGTCGACTACGCGCTTCTTTTGACCTTCGTCTGCTTCTTTATTTTCTCCGGCAACATGGCTCGGATCGACGCGGTTTCCGATATAATGAAATCTCTTCTCGAAAAGTCTCCGCTTTCCGCTCTCGTGACTTCCGCGCTCTCCTGTCAAGTGATCAGCAACGTTCCCTCGGCGATTCTTCTCTCAAAATTTACAAAAACCCCTCTCCCTATTCTCTACGGCGTGAATATCGGCGGATGCGGAACTCTCATCTCTTCGCTCGCCAGTCTTATAACGTTCAAAACCTATCTTTCCTCCGATCCGAAAGGTTCAAAAAAATATCTTGCGCTTTTTTCGCTGTTAAATTTCTCTTTTCTTATCATACTTACCGTTTTCTGCGCTTTTTTGGTGTCGTGACGCGCCTCTCTTGACTTTTTTGTGAAAATAAGTTATAATATTACCGCAAGCGGGACTGTCGCGTGCCATGTCGCCGCAAGGTATTGGCATGAGGAAAGTCCGGGCATCACAGAGCAGGATAACGGATAACGTCCGCCGAAGGTGACTTCCGGGAAAGTGCAACAGAAATAGCCTACCCGCTCACGCGGGTACAGATGGAAAGGCGAGGTAAAAGCTCACCGGCACGGCAGGCAACTGCGTGCAAATGTAAACCCTATCCGATGCAACGCCTTAGCGGCGCAGGGATTTCTTCCCGTGCCGGCTCGGTATTCGCGCCAAAGGCGGCTTGAGACGGGCAGTAATGTCCGCCCCAGATAGATGACAGTCACACTTTACGTGTACAGAACCCGGCTTATAAGCTTGCATTGTTTTGAAATCAATCTTTGATAAAAAGAGTCCTGAGCCGCTTTTAGGAAGCGGCTCAGGACTCTTATATACCTCCCTGTTGCATAGCTGCACATCGGAGGTTGCGCGCATGCGTCAACCTCGCGAGTGGGGCGGGGTTCTTCATTTATAAGCTACACTTTATCCCCACTCCATGGTAAAGCTGCACATCGGAGGTTGCGCGTACGCGTCAACCTCGTGAGTGGGGCGGGGTTCTTCATTTATAAGCTACACTTTATCCCCACTCAGCCATCATCGGGCAACTTGCAAGCGGATTATAAGCTTAATTTTGCTTTTTTGTGCAGTATACCACTTGTTTTTTACAGAGGAAACTGTATAATTATTTTTGTTAAAAAGTTATATATATTAGGAGCAAACCGATGGATTACACTATATTATTGAGCCTCGCGATAATCCTCTTATTCACGAAGCTTTTCGGAATCATGACCGAAAAAGTACATCTTCCTCAGGTCGTCGGAGCTATCCTTGCGGGAGTTCTTCTCGGTCCCAGCTGTCTCGGCGTTCTTCACGAGGACTCTTTCCTCACAATTGCATCCGAAATCGGCGTTATTATGCTTATGTTCATAGCGGGTCTTGACACCGACATCTCGGAATTAAAGCATACCGGTCTTTGCGCGCTTGTCGTCGCCTGTCTCGGAGTATTCATTCCGATAGTCGGCTGCGGCGCGGTCTATGCCGTATTCTTTGTCCGCGACTGGACCTTTATAAACGTTATCAAAGCAATATTTGTTGGAGTCGTATTTGCCGCAACCTCCGTGAGCATCACGGTCGAAGCTCTTAACGAAATGGGCAAGCTGAAATCAAAAGTGGGGGCTACTCTTCTTTCCGCGGCTCTTATCGACGATATCATCGGAGTCGTCGTTTTAAGCGTAGTTACCGGTCTTGCCGACTCGCAAACCGGAAAAGAATCAACCGCCGAAAGTCCGCTCATAGTGTTGTTAAAGATACTCGCGTTCTTCGCATTTACCGCACTCGTTGGCTTCATTATCTATAAAATATTTAAAAAGCTTTCGGTAAATTACGGCGATCACAGACGTATTGCAATATGGGCGCTCGCTTTCTGCTTTCTTATGTCTTACGCGGCTGAGAATTTCTTCGGAGTCGCGGATATCACGGGCGCGTATTCGCGGGGCTTATCTTATGCAATATCACAAAATCGCGCCAGTATATAGCAAAAAAAATGACTGTCGCGTCGTATATTCTCTTTACCCCGATCTTTTTCGCAAGCATAGGTCTTAAAACAAACCTTCGGAGTTTAAACGGAAATATCATAATTTTCGCACTGGTACTCCTTTTGTTTGCCGTCATAACAAAGATAATCGGCTGCGGACTCGGAGCAAAGCTGTGCGGAATGAATAAATACGAATCTCTTTCCGTAGGTATAGGTATGGTCGCACGCGGCGAAGTCGCTCTCATGGTAGCTCAAAAAGGAATCAACAGCGGTTATATCGACGACTCGATCTTCCCCGCCGTTGTATTGGTAGTTATTTGCGCTGCGCTTCTTACCCCGATACTGCTTAAAATCTCGTTTAAAAAACATTCCCAAGAGATACCTCAAAACTAACGCCGCAAAAACGTGGAAATTTTTCGGACTGAACCAAAACGGCTCGAACCGAATCGGATCAGCAGAGTATAATATGCACGCTATACGAAAAATCCGCACTAATTTTGTTCATCTTTACAAATGAGGTTTTTCTGACAGCAATGCGGGGGATGCTTTTTGAAAAAAAGCATCCCCCGCATACGATTTTAACTTAGTTCCCGGAAAGCTGCGCGAAAGCGCCAACCTCGGGAGTGGGGTGGTTTTCTTTAATTATAGCTGCACATTATCCCCACTCGACGGTAAAGCTGCACCTCGGAGGTTGCGCGAAAGCGTCAACCTCGGGAGTGGGGTGGTTTTCTTTAATTATTGGCGGTATATTATCCCCACTCAGTCGAAGATATTCATGACTTTCTTTTTTCCGATAAACAAACCTCTCATGCAGTAGCGCGCCGTAAACGGATCTTCGCAAGTCTTTATCTGACAGTCTACAAAGTTCTTATACTCTTCCGCGCTCATTGCGGCTATCTCACCCGCCATATTGTAAAGCATACCGTATGTCGAAGCTACCGTGATTATCTCAATGCCGTATTCTCGACTTAATTCAGTCATTTCCTCAAGCGTCATTCCGTAAAACATATCGCACGTCTGACTCTTTTCTACCGTTGCCAGTTTGCGGTAAGCGCTCACTCTCGCCTGTGGATCGTATGTTCTCGTTGCGTTAAAAAACTGACCAAGAGTAATGGCGGTAGGGGACATATACGAAAAAGCAAAAATCCCGCCCGGTTTGAGAACTCGGAGAGATTCTCTTACAAATACCTCGCGCTCAACGTTTTTTCTAAGGTGGTACATCGTACCGAGAGAGATGACAACGTCGAACGCCTCATTTCCGAACATCGAAAGGTTTCTCGGATTGGAACAGTAAACTCCTTCAAGCTTAGCGGCTCTCGGATTGTTTTTTATCGATTCGGTGTGATCTTCGATAAAGTCAACTGCGGAAACCGCATATCCCTTTTCCGCAAGTTTGAACGCATTTTCTCCGAGTCCGGCACAGGAATCAAGAACACGCCCTGTCTGCGGAAGATATTTGTCAAACAAATGATCTATAATAACGGATTCCGTCTCGGTAAGGCTGTCAGAGTTGTTATCCACACCGAAATATCCGTAATACTCAAACATATTCATTAGTGAGTCTCCAATCTTCTGATAATCATAGTAACAATATGTGAATAAAAATTCAATATAAATTTAACACTTTCTCTTTTATGATATCACACCAAACCTTATTTTGTCAATAGATTTTAATATTCTGCTTCAAGTCCTAACTTTTATACATATATTTCTACTCATAAAACAAAATTATCGTCGCTTATGACATCAATTTGCAGTTTAGATTTGGATTTTTATTCGCATGTTATGTTTTTTCTTCGATATACTTCGATATTTTTAAATATATTCTTCGAGGAGATTTATGATATATAAACTGAAAATGCCGCAGGAAAGATCGCTTATCGATCATGCAAAATTTTTTTACGACCGGGATGAAACACTCATTTTTTCGGCTCTTTCCGGTATTATGGGGGAGGTTTTTGTTACAGAAAAAGCTTCTCCGCGAAGCGCCGCCGTTCTTATCGGTGATTTTTGTTTTTTCTCCGGTCAATGCAGCCCCGATTTTATACGCTTCATTTGCGTAGGTCACGATTTTCTGATACTCGTTCCGGAAAACGAAAAATGGAGTCAGGTTATAAGTAAAACTCTCGGAAAGAACTGTCGAAAAGTAACGCGCTTTGCCACAAAAAAGGACACGGTTTTTAAT
>CAKSJC010000083.1 GCA_934462885.1 uncultured Eubacteriales bacterium
TTTCCGTGGTCAGCCGTGATGAGAGCGACTCCGCCTGCCTTGTCAATTGCGGGGAGAATACGTCCGATTTGAAGATCGAGCGCTTCCATTGCACAGATCGTCGCTTCAAGGCTGCCTGTATGTCCCACCATATCGCCGTTGGGGAAGTTTACGCGGATAAAGGCATACTTGCCCGATTCAAGCACTTCGATAATACGGTCGGTTATTTCGGCGCACTTCATCCACGGACGCTGCTCAAACGGTACGATGTCCGAGGGTATCTCCTCATATGTTTCGTATTCTTCGGAGAACTTGCCGCTGCGGTTTCCGTTCCAGAAGTACGTAACATGACCGTATTTCTGAGTCTCGGATATTGCAAACTGCGGTATTTTCATGTCAGCGAGATACTCGCCCATCGTATTTGTAATCTCCGGCGGGGAAACGAGATATTTCGACGGAATGTGAAGATCTCCGTCGTATTCCAGCATTCCCGCATACTTTACCGCAGGAACGCGGACTCGGTCGAACTTGTCAAAATCGGCTCCGCCTTCGAACGCTTTCGAAATTTCGATAGCGCGGTCGCCGCGGAAATTAAAGAATATTACGCTGTCGCCGTCTTCAATCGTGCCGACGGGCTTTCCGTTTTCAGCTATAACGAACGGGGGAAGATCTTGGTCAATCACGTGAGTTTCGGCGCGGTAAGTTTCGATAGCCTCCTTTGCGGAGCTGAAATATCTGCCTTCGCCGAGCACATGAGTTTTCCATCCAAGCTCAACCATAGACCAGTTTGCTTCGTAACGGTCCATCGTGATGGTCATACGTCCTCCGCCGGACGCTATTTTTATGTCGCACTTACCGTCAGCAGACAGCTTTGCGATATATTCTTCAAAAGGCTCAACATAGTCGAGAGCCGAGGTTTCACCGACGTCGCGTCCGTCAAGAAGTATATGAACGCGAATTTTTGCGACTCCCTGTTCTTTGGCTTTCGCTATCATTGCCTTTAAGTGATCAATATGACTGTGTACGTTTCCGTCGGAGAAAAGTCCGATAAAGTGAAGCGTAGTTGATTTTTCACGCACGGAGCCCGTCAGATCTTTCCATGTTGCGGATTCGAACATCATTCCCGATTCGATGCTCTGTGATACAAGCTTCGCGCCCTGCGCAAATACCTGTCCGCTTCCGAGAGCGTTGTGACCTACCTCGGAATTGCCCATGTCGTCGTCTGAAGGAAGTCCTACTGCCGTTCCGTGAGCCTTTAATGATACCATCGGGTAGTTTGCCATAAGCTTGTCGAGATTCGGAGTGCGCGCAAGACGTACTGCGTTTGCGGCAGACTCGGGCGCAAGCCCTACTCCATCCATTACTATTAAAAGTACGGGACGTACTTCTCGGTTTCCGCCGAATTTTTCAAGTGTTTTCATAATGTTAATTCCTTTTTTATAATTTAGGAGAAAGCGGGGGAGGAGCTTTTGGAAAAAGTCTCCCCATACCTCTCCGTAAAAACTTTTATACGTTCAGACAAATTTTTTCCTGAACAGTTGATCCTCAGAGAGATTACACAGCATAGTTGTTTTCACACAAATTATATATTTTGATACCGGCGCGTGCCGCCATGCCTACGGTTTGTTTTGTGCCGCCGTATCGGGAGCCGTTATAGTAAGCTATGCAGACGGAAGAATGATCTACCATGAACTGGTTTCTTTTTTGCATACAGCCGTTATAGTAGGAGACGTCGCTCACATAGTAGACGCATTCCGCAAGCCCCGATATTCTTTTGTATTCTTTCATGATCTCGATGAAGTTGGGGAGCGTGCTCCAGCGCAGGGTCTGATCGATACACGGAAGCGCTAAGATCAGCTTGATATTCGGGTTTTGGCGCGCGGCGCGCAAAACGATCGACTCGGCAAACATATCGAATCCGAGCGCTCCTCCCGCTATGAAATACATATAATCCTTTTTTGCAAGTTCGTATATTTTCTTTTCCACGGCGCGTCCGAGAGCGGATTTTTGTTCTGCGGGTATTGTCCGGTGTCCCGTGAAAAAGCAGGTGTTGTCACGGCTCATAAATCTCGGTAATTCTTGAAATTCTGTCATTTGCACCTCTGTATTTTTCTGAAGATATGGCCGATCGTAACTTTTCCCGACTCTTGACAAAGCGCGTCGCGGTGTGATATCATTCTTGTAAAAAACGATATGAACTCGCAGGTGAGGCGGAAAATGAACTGCGTACTGGGAATAAATGATAAAACGTTATATGAGAGCGTAGAAGCCGCTCTTTTACTTTACGATATCGCCGTTTCGCCGTGCTCTGTGTCTGATGCGGATGACAGCGAAAGGGAAAATCGCATCTGTTGCGCCGATAACGGTGAAAATACCGAAAACATTCTTGTCTGCGGCCCCAAAGAAGCAGAAAACGCGCAGCTTGCCGCTTTCAGGGGAGTCGTCGTCATCTATTCGGATGATAAATATATAGCCGAAACGCTTCACAAAAGTCTGTCAAAAAAGTTCGGAGAAAAATATGCCGCTGTCAGATATCCGTTTTATATTCCGGAACTTTCGTACATTGTCACAAAGCTTTGCGGCGGTTTTCAACCTGCCGGGGTTTACAAAGGAGCGGAGGAGAGGGATAACAAAGATAAACTTACGGTAAGCAGAGAAAAACGTACCGTAACATATCTGGGAAGAACAGTAAAACTGACGGCTACGGAGTTTATGCTGCTTGAAGCGCTCCTTGCGGAAAACGGAAGCTGCGTTACGCGGGAAAAACTTCTCGGAACGGTTTGGAGGACACAGACTTCGCCTGTCGACTCAAACAAGACAGACGTTTATATAAGCTATCTGCGTAAAAAATTGTCGTCTATCCTCGGAGAAGGGGTTCTTTCTTCCGTCAGAAAAAAAGGGTATATCCTCTCTTTTCCCGAATTTGAGTATGAATAATTTCAGAAAAACTTCTGCTTCATATATTATAGCATACTTTTTATTCGAAATACAGACGACTTGCAGATATTTTATATTTTTTTAATTTTGTTGAGAGTATCATTAAATGCACATGAAACCGAAATGGGTTTTCCTGCATTTTTTATCCGAAGGCAGACGGAAGGAGGTTAAACCATTGAACGGATACAGTTATTTGGCGCCGGAACAGCGCCGCGAGATAGAAAGAATATTTACAAACCGTTTGCCAATAAACAGAATGAAGAGGAATCAATATTGAGCGGGACAGCATAAGCCGAATAGAGATCGGAACGCGCTTCGTATCCGATTTTGAATTGAAGGTATTTGCGGAAGTGCCGGGCGTTTCGGTACAATGGCTTTTAGGCATAGACGAATAACGGCAGAGGGGTGATTCCGTCGCCGCTTTTTTTTATTTTTTTTTGTAAAAACCTATTGACGTATACGCACGTATATGATATAATAATATCAGAAAGGAGGTTAAGACGTTGAGCAAGAAAAAGAAAAGCGGCAATAGAAAGACCGGCAAGCAAACACAATCAATCTTATTACCGCAATCGTCAGCCTTGTAATTGCAATTCTTCTTCTGATAGAAAAGCTGACAAGGTAACGGGCAGGGGGAAAAATCCCCCTTGCCTTGATAAGTATAGCACAAAAAACGCTTAACGTCAATGGAGCATGGATATAGCGATTTATATTCTTGTGGCGATTAGCATTGCTTTGTCGATCGTTGCTATCGTCTTATCCTTGATGCGGAGGAAGTAACAAAATGAACGAAAAGGACTATTCGGCGCAAAAGAAGCACATTCGGACGCATTACGCCCGCTTTCCGCTTGATCTTCGTCCGGAAGTGCTGGAGAAATTCAAAAAGGCTTGCGCGGACAACGGGACAACGCCGACAACGGAAATCAAGAAGTTTATTGCGGCGTATTGCGAAGCGGCGCAATGCAAGTAACTAATGTCAAGGACGGCATTTCTGCCGTCCTTTTGTCGTATTCGGAAGCTGGAGGAAAGAGGAATGCACAAATACTTGACTTGGCAGAGCACATAAAAATCAAAAAAAGGCTTGAAAAAGGGCTTGAAGCCTTGCGCGATTGCTGACCGTCTGCGTGTCCATAACGCAACGATATATAGAGAGTTGAAGCGCGCTATACGCATTTGAATTCCGACTTGACAACTGAAGAACGCTGTTCGGCGGAGATCGCCGAACAGCGTTAGCGTGAAAACCTCAAAGACAAAGGCGGCGAATTTGAAGATTGGCGAAGAAAGCTATTCCGCTACCGGTGTCGTGACGGTGCTGGACAAGATTGACCCCCGCTTCAGAAAGAAGTTTTCACAGATATTCAAAAGCATTACGTTTGACAACGGATCGGAATTCATGGCTTGAGCCGGAATTGAAAAATCCGTCTACGGCAAAGAGCGGAAGCGCACGAAGATTTACTATTGCCACCCATATATACAGCGCGGCGAAACGTGGATAAACAATTATCCGCGCGAGATTTTAGGCTTTGAAACGTCCGTGTCGCTCTTTGAAAGCTACGTTGCCGAAGCCGTTTGAAGGCTTCCGAAAAAAATCTAGTTTTTTCTGCTTTTACTCTTGACTTTTGCGATTTAAAAAATTTTCCGTATGAGGTTCTCTGTCAGCGCAAAATTATTTGACAAAACTGTTTACATTTTTGACCCGGTGTTATATAATAGTAGTAAATCGATAATTTAAAGACGTTGATCGGGAAGAAAAAGACAACGCGACGGTTCAGAGAACGCCGACTGTGGCTGTAAGCGGCGTCCGTCAGTCTTAATGTGCGCCCGTGAGTCACGGAAAAAAGGGCACTGCGAATCGCGCAAAGCGAAACGGTTATCTTATTTTCTGCGCAATCCTGCGTTATGGGAAAGAGTTATAAATCAGAGTGGAACCGCGATAATTCGCCTCTGCCGCATTTATGCGGCAGAGGCTTTTTTAACGGATAACATTTACGGAAAGGATTAAAACGACATGAACAAGACAAATCCCAAATATAAAATAGAAATAGAGCTTAACTCCAAAGCAGCCCGTGCTATTTACAAAAGCATTGTTGATATAAAAAACGACATCGACGCAATTTGCGAGCGTGACCCTGCCGCGCGCGGACGCACCGAGGTAGTTCTTCTTTACTCCGGACTGCACGCACTTTTGATGTACCGATTCGCGCATCTTCTGCACACGCATAACATGAAGTTTGCCGCCCGCGCGGTATCGCAGCTTGCAAAATTTTTCACGGGTATAGAGATACATCCCGGCGCTACTATCGGAAAGGGACTCTTCATCGACCACGGTTCGGGGGTCGTTATAGGAGAAACGGCGATTATCGGAGACAACTGCACGATCTATCAGGGAGTGACCTTGGGAGGTACGGGAAAGGAATGCGGCAAACGCCATCCGACAATAGGAAACAATGTTATGATAGGGGCGGGCGCTAAGCTTCTCGGAAACTTCAAGGTCGGATCAAATACAAAAATAGCAGCCGGGGCAGTTGTTCTCGGAGATGTTCCCGAGAACTCCACGGCAGTCGGTATCCCCGCTCATGTAGTCAGAAAAGACGGCGAAAGAGTCACAGAAGGCGCGGATCTCGATCAGGTGCATATTCCCGACCCGGTTGAAAACGAGATAAGGGAGATACGCGAGAAAATCGTGCGTCTCGAGGCTGAAATAAAAAAATATGAACAAGCAAAATAAAGACTTTCGCGTGATGATGTACGAAAAAATATCCGAAACCATGGCTTAGCAAACGGAGAACAAGAAGGAGAAAAAATATGAAATGCCCATACTGCGGCAAAGAAAATTTTGAAAAACTGAAAAAATGCGCTTCATGCAGAGCGCCTCTTCCGCGAAAATTCGGGGATACAAGGTTTGGAGGAGCCGCAAAAGGAATAGTAAAGGTCATAATCTATCTCATGGTTTACATCTTATGCACGGGGGTTGTGACGACGGTATACGAAGTGTCGGTTATGAGCAATGATCCGGAAATATCGGCGCGCATTACGGAATTTTACAGCAGAGTATATGAAAAAGGCGCCGGCGCGTCGTATGATGAACTTGTCGGAGATATGAAAGAAATGACCGACTTTGCGACGTCTAAGATACAGGAAAAGCTTGCCGGCGGAGATTATGTAATTTTGAATATGTTATACAGTCTTATTTTCCTTTTTGTGATTTGCTTGTCGTTCAGAATAAGAAAAAAGAGCCCCATGGCGGAGCTGTCGGTCCGACCGGTGAATTTTTGGCGGATACCGACGTTTGTTCTGTTCGGCGCCGCTCTTAATGTTTTTATCTCGGGTACGATAGCGCTCATCCCGTTCCCCGAGTCTTTTATCGAGGATTTTACAAAAACATACGGCGTAATTTCAGCGGACAAAGGGGCGGATCCCATTATTACTGTTCTGAGCGTGGCGCTTGTTACGGGAATAGTAGAGGAGATCGTGTTCCGCGCGCTTATCATCTCGCGGCTTAGAAAGCCGCTCGGAAATACCGCCGCGCTCATTATTTCAGCCGCGGTATTCGCGCTTTTCCACGGAACCCCGATCGCTATGATGTATTCGTTCGTCGTCGGAATGGTTTTCGGAGTCCTTTATTTGAAATTCGATTCAATCATACCGTCAATGATATGTCACGCAATGTTCAACATGACCTCTCTTCTTGTTGAGAAAGCTTCCGCGGAAACATTCTCTCTGTTGTATATCGCGTCGATCGTTGCGGCGTTCTTCTGTATTTACAGCATTTTCATAAAGAAGCCGACTTTTGCGGCAATGGTGCTTGACAAGACGGGAGAATTTCGCCCGGCGACAGAGGAAGAAAAAAAGCTGATCGAAGACATGAAGTCTCTTCAGGATAGAGGGGACATTACTCCCGAGGAGGTTCAGAAAATGAGCGACCGTTGGGATGAGCTGCACGGAAAAAACAAAAATTACATCGAAAAAGACTACGCGCAGCACGGAAGCGACGAAAGCGTCGGAAACAATGAAAACGGCGGAAACGACAAAAACGTCGGAGATGACGAAAACGGAGGCGCCGCAGGCGGCTCGGCAGACGAAGATTCCAAAACAAACAAAGACGAATAAAAAAAACGGAAGGTAAATTAAATGAAGCTCTACAACACTCTCACACACTCAAAAGATGATTTTATCACACATGAGCCGGGAAAATGCACGATGTATACCTGCGGTCCCACGGTGTATCATTTTGCTC
>CAKSJC010000084.1 GCA_934462885.1 uncultured Eubacteriales bacterium
AGGGCGGAACGATTACAAAATATCTGCGGACATATTAAACAATATCGTTACGAAAAACAAACAAATTCCCGATAAATCAAAGCTCGATCTTATCGTCGCTCTCATTACTCTAAAGTACACGCAGTCGAACAGCGTATGCTATGCGGTAGACGGACAGGCAATCGGTGTAGGCGCGGGTCAGCAGTCACGCATACACTGTACGCGCCTTGCCGGAAACAAAGCGGACATTTGGCATCTCCGCCGCCATCCGAAAGTTCTCGCACTCTCTTTCCTTCCGTCGCTCGGCAGACCCGACCGCGACAATGTAATCGACGTATATATTTCCGATCAGAGCGAAGATGTTCTCGGAAACGACGTATGGCATAACTACTTTACGGAAAAACCGTCTGAACTTACAAAAGAAGAAAAACTTGAGTACCTTTCAGAAATATCCGGAGTCGCTCTTGCTTCTGATGCGTTCTTCCCTTTCGGAGACAACATTGAACGCGCGAGAAGAAGCGGCGTATCTTATATAGCCGAACCCGGCGGCTCTGTACGCGATCAAAACGTGATCGACACCTGCGACAAGTACGATATAGCAATGTGCTTTACCGGAATGCGTCTTTTCCATCATTAAAAAATATGTTATAAATAACGAAAAGGAATGATTATTTTATATGGATATAATCGTTATCGGCTCCGGCGGACGCGAACACGCCATTATAAAGAAACTGTCTGAAAACAAAGAAATAAATAGAATTTACGCGCTTCCCGGCAATGCCGGAATGTATGAAGCCGAATGTATTCCGATAGCCGCACGTGACATTGACGGAATAGTAGATTTTGCAAAAAATCATAATATCGGATTTGCCGTAGTTGCTCCGGACGACCCGCTCGTGCTTGGCTGCGTTGACGCTCTCGAAAAAAACGGCATACCATGCTTCGGTCCGACCGGCGGCGCCGCACAAATTGAAGGAAGCAAAGTTTTTTCTAAAAACATTATGAAAAAATACGGTATTCCGACTGCCGCTTATGAGGTTTTTGATTCTCTGTCATCTGCACGTGAATATGTAAAAACATCCAAAACGCCGATAGTTATAAAAGCTGATGGACTTGCGCTTGGAAAAGGCGTGCTTATCTGCCGGACAACTGAAGAAGCATTTGAGGCTTTAACCGAAATAATGGAAGACAAAATTTTTGGTGACAGCGGAAATCGCGTAGTTATCGAAGAATTTCTCGAAGGTCCCGAAGTCTCGGTTCTTTCGTTTACCGACTCTCATGTTGTTATTCCTATGGTATCCTCAATGGATCATAAGCGCGCAGGCGACGGGGACACAGGTTTGAATACCGGCGGAATGGGAACTATCGCTCCTAATCCCTGCTACACTCCGGAAATTGCCGAACGCTGCATGAATGAAATTTTCATTCCTACCATGGAGGCGATGAAAAAAGAAGGCGTGCCTTTTAGGGGATGCTTATATTTCGGACTTATGCTCACAAAGGACGGTCCGAAGGTCATTGAATACAACTGCCGTTTCGGAGATCCCGAAACACAAGTCGTTCTTCCTCTGCTCGAAAGCGATCTTTTCACTATAATGAAAGCAACGCGCAATGAAAAACTTTCGAAAACAGAAGTAAAGTTCAGCTCCGAGTCAGCCTGCTGCGTCATAATGGCCTCCGACGGATATCCAAAAAAATATGAGACAGGTTATCCAATTACGCTTCCCAAAAAAATAAAGCACGGGGCTCATATCTTTGTTGCCGGAGCTAAGTCGAAAGATGGCGTTCTCGTGACAGGCGGAGGGCGAGTTCTCGGTATTACCGCTGTTGCTCCGACTCTTGCCGAAGCTATAAAAAACGCATACGACGCCGCAGGTGATATAAAATTTGAAAACTCTTACATGAGACACGATATCGGTACGCGTGCCATGTCGTTTATAAACGCAGAAAAAACGGAGGGCTAATATAATAATGGTTTACAGAGTTTACGTTGAAAAACGTCCCGGACTTACTGTTGAAGCGGATTCGCTGAAAAATGATATATCATCGTTTCTCGGTGTTTCTTCCGTGACGAATGTCCGAATTCTCAACCGGTATGATGTCGAAAATATAGATGAAGCACTGTTTGATTACGCTAAAACAACGGTTTTTTCCGAACCGCAGGTCGACGTTATGTATGACAAGCTTCCTGAGTCAGATGACGCAACAGTATTTGCGGTTGAATATCTGCCCGGTCAGTACGATCAACGTGCCGATTCCGCCGCTCAGTGTATCCAGATAATCTCAAGAGGGCTCAGACCAACTGTTCGGACAGCAAAAATATACATTATCTCAGGTGATATTTCAGAAAAAGAACTCGAAAAAATAAAAAATTACGTTATAAACCCGCTTGAGGCGCGTGAGGCTTCTCTCGACATACAAGAAACTTTATCATCAAAATATGATGTTCCGGCTGACGTTCCGGTTCTGAACGGATTCTGCGATATGACGGATGGCGACCTGCAACCTTTCATCGACAAATATGCGCTTGCCATGGATCGCGACGATCTCGCATTTACCGTATCGTACTTCAAATCTGAAAATCGCTGTCCGACTCTTGCGGAAATACGAATGATTGATACATACTGGTCTGATCACTGCCGCCACACGACATTTCTTACAACGATAGACAGTGTTACTTTCGACGACCCGATTCTCGAAGAATCATTCAAAAGGTACACATCCCTTCGCGAAAAGCTTGGGCGCAGCGACAAAACCATTAATCTCATGGATATAGCTACTATCGTGGTACGTGCACTCAAAAAAGAAGGCAAGCTTCCTCTGCTTGATGAGTCGGAAGAAATCAATGCCTGCACCGTAAAGATAGATGTTGATGTTGACGGAAATCCTGAGAATTGGCTTCTTCTTTTTAAGAATGAAACGCACAATCACCCAACAGAAATCGAGCCTTTCGGCGGAGCCGCTACTTGTATCGGAGGCGCTATACGCGATCCGCTTTCCGGAAGATCTTATGTTTACGCTGCAATGCGTGTGACGGGTTCCGGCGATCCCACCCGTCCGATTGAAGAAACTCTCCCCGGAAAGCTCCCGCAAAAAAAGCTTGTCACTACAGCTGCCGCCGGTTACAGTTCATACGGCAACCAAATCGGACTGGCCACCGGTCAGGTAAACGAGATATATCACCGAGGATACGTTGCAAAACATATGGAGATCGGTGCAGTCATCGCCGCGACTCCTGCAGAAAATGTCCGCCGTGAAGTACCGTCTCCGGGAGATATAGTTATTCTTCTCGGAGGACGAACAGGACGTGACGGATGCGGAGGAGCCACAGGATCATCAAAATCTCACAATCTACATTCACTTGAATCCTGCGGAGCGGAAGTTCAGAAAGGAAATGCCCCCGAAGAACGTAAACTTCAAAGACTCTTTAGGAATCCTGAGGCGTCATGCCTTATAAAAAGATGCAACGATTTCGGCGCAGGCGGCGTCTCAGTCGCAATCGGTGAACTCGCTGACGGTCTTCTGATTGATCTTGACAAAGTACCGAAAAAATACGACGGGCTCGACGGAACAGAACTTGCAATAAGCGAATCACAGGAAAGAATGGCCGTTGTCGTTTCCCCTGAAGATGTTGAGAAATTTATTAAACTCGCGGATTCCGAAAATCTTGAGGCTACCATAGTTGCAAAAGTTACGGATAAAGACAGGCTCACTATGACATGGAGAAAGAAGACAATTGTCGATCTTTCACGTGATTTTCTTAATTCAAACGGCGCGGAAAAGCATATCACGATTTCGCCGCTTCATACCGAAAAATTTAACAAAAAGATACCGTCAGATTTTGCAACCGGAATTCTATCTCTCGCACAAGATCTTAACATTTGCTCTCAGAGAGGACTTATCGAACGCTTTGACTCTACAATAGGAGCAGGAACAGTAATTATGCCGCTCGGAGGGAAATATCAGTCTACTCCCGCTCAAGCTATGGTGCACAAAATATCTTCTGAAAATCACGACACAAATACTGTTTCACTCATGGCGTGGGGCTACAATCCGTTTATTGCCGAACACTCTCCGTATCACTCTGCTTATCTTGCAGTAGTAGAATCGGTTTCAAAACTCATCGCCTCCGGAGCTTCTTTCGAAGATGTCTATCTAACTTTCCAAGAATACTTTGAAAAGCCTATGCGCTCTCCGCAAAGATGGGGAAAGCCTCTTTCCGCGCTTCTCGGAGCCTTCGACGCTCAAATGGATTTAGGGATAGCTGCGATAGGCGGAAAAGATTCAATGAGCGGATCCTTTGAAGATTTAGACGTTCCGCCGACTCTCGTTTCTTTTGCTGTTACTACCGATAAAATAGAAAATATAATTTCTCCCGAATTCAAAAAGTCAGGGCACAGAGTTGTTCTCTTAAAACCCGAGACAAATGAGAAAGACCTTCCCGAATCAAACTCTCTCATTAATATTTTCAAAATTGTAAATGAACTTATAAAAAACAAAAAAGCCGTTTCAGTATATACTCCCACCTACGGCGGCATAGCTGAAGCTATAATGAAAATGTCTTTCGGAAATCATATAGGATTCAAATTCGACAGTCGTCTATCTCTTGACGACATTTTCGGATACGCTTACGGATCGTTTATCATCGAGCTTTCCGACAGCGACGAAATCGGCATCACACTGGGTGAAACAGTATCCGATTACTCTATTTTATTAACAAACAGCGAAATAAAATTGGCAGATGTCGAATCGCTCTCGAATGACGTACTTGAAGAAGTATATCCGGTAACCGCAGATTCACAGAATAATTCTACAAATGTCGAAAATATATCCTATAAAGCAACCTTTTCGAGAGCTTACTCAAATGAGAAGTTTGCTTCTCCTAAAGTTATCATTCCCGTATTCCCCGGAACGAACTGCGAATATGACACTGCAAAAGCTTTAAGAAACGTAGGTTTTGATACGGAGATCATTGTTCTCAGAAATTCATCTCCCGACGCTGTCGCAGAATCTGTATCTTATTTTGCAAATGCTGTAAAAACCGCGCAGACAATCTTTATTCCCGGCGGCTTTTCGGGCGGAGATGAACCCGACGGAAGCGGCAAATTTATTACGGCTTTCTTCAGAAACGCTGCTGTTCGTGAAGAAACGAACAAACTTCTTGCCGTTCGCGACGGTTTGATGTGCGGTATCTGCAACGGATTCCAGGCACTCATAAAACTCGGACTTGTTCCATTCGGCGAAATAATCGACACCGACGAAAACTGTCCGACTTTAACTTATAACAATATAGGAAGGCATCAGTCTCGCATCGTTCGGACAAGAATCGCTTCAAATAAATCTCCTTGGCTCTCCGAAACAAACGTAGGAGATATTTACAATGTTCCGATATCTCACGGAGAAGGAAAATTTATTGCAAACGAAAAAGTGATAGATTCTCTCATAAAGAACGGTCAAATTGCAACTCAGTATGTCGATCTGAACGGAAACGCAACCATGAATATCGATTTCAATCCGAACGGCTCTCTCTTAGCTGTCGAAGGTATCACTTCACCCGACGGAAGAGTATTCGGAAAAATGGGGCACAGCGAAAGATATAACAACGCTCTCTATAAAAATATCCCCGGAAACTTCGACATCGGTATGTTCAGATCTGCCGCTAAGTATTTCAAATGATTTTACACATTTGTCTAAAATGCACCGAGCAGAAAAATATTAGCTAAATTATGTTGGCTGACATATTCTTCCCCACGTGCGCAGGCGATTTGGCAAAAGTATACTTTTGCCAAATCCGCGCCGCGTTCAACCGAACCTGCTTTGGTAAATCCGACCTTAAAAAACGGCGTATAACGCTGCCCTTACATTCCCGATACGTTGACATAATTCCTTTTTTATGCTATACTTGCTTCAAATTGATTTCCCATATTTTTTTCAAAAAGCTCAAGAAAACCACGCAAAAAATGAATGCAAAGGTGAATTTCAAAAATGAACACAAAAGCAGAAATGAATAAAAAGGAATATTATGTGCTTCCGGTCAATGACAAAAAAGGGCGCATTCAGTGCTTCATACGTACACTCGATAACCCGGATTCTTTTATTTTTGATTTTTCCGCCGCGGTGTGTGCAGATGATCCGGCTTACTTCGTATATGTCGACGTTACGCGTTTTTCCGGACTCAATATTATGCTGACGGACCGTGACGGAAAAGAAATCCCTCATACTTTCCATGAAGGGCTTCCTGAAGTTGACAAAATAGAAAACGGCAAATTTCTCCGTCCGCTTATCCACTATACCGCTACAACAGGTTGGATAAACGATCCGAACGGTTTGATATTTGCCGACGGTAAATACCATATGTTCTATCAGCACAACCCGATGAGCGTTGAATGGGGGAATATGCACTGGGGGCACGCGGTTTCCGACGATCTTTTTCACTGGCAGGACCACGGAGATGAGTTGTTCCCGGATGAGACGGGTCTTATGTTTTCCGGAAGCGCTATATGCGACGAAAACAACGTTGCAGGCTTTGGCGCAGGCGCTGTAATACTCTTTTACACTGCCGCTCCTCACGGAAACGAGCTTTCGATAGGACGCGAGACTTCACAATGCATAGCGTATTCGACAGACGGCGGAAATACCTTTACAAAATATGAAAAAAATCCGATAATTCCGCACATTACTTCTCTCAATCGCGACCCGAAAGTCATATACTCTGATGAGATAAAAAAATTTATAATGGCGCTCTATCTCGACGCTCACACTTATGCTCTTTTCACCTCCGAAAATCTTCTCGATTGGGAAAAATTTCAAGAGATCGAAATGCCGCTCGACAATGAGTGCCCCGATTTTTATCCGCTCCGCGTAAAGAACGACGGAAGCGTAAAATGGGTCTTATCGGGGGCGCACGACACTTATATTGTCGGAAATCTGACCAAAGACGGATTTAAGCCGATTCAGGAAAACTTAAAATACAGCATAAATCCCGCATGCCGCAGTTATGCCGCTCAGACTTTCTCCGGAATTCCGAACGGACGCAGAATAAGAATCGCTTGGGAACACACAAAATCCGACGGCGCTGTCTTCTGCTCCCAGATGTCTCTGCCATGCGAAATGTCTCTTCGAAATGTCGACGGTGTTTTCC
>CAKSJC010000085.1 GCA_934462885.1 uncultured Eubacteriales bacterium
TTCGAATACTGCCGGGAGATCCGAGATTTCCGGTAAGTTATTCTCATTTGAAAGAATGCTGAAAAAAGCGTCAAAAGAGCCGATAGTCAAATTGTTAATAAGTTCTCTTTTCAAAAGAAGAAAGTCAAAATTTTTTTTCAGCGTGTTTTTATCATTTGGAGTCATTTGTTTTCCGTTTTTTTGCCTTTTTATTTTTTTGTTCCACTTGATTTTCGTATATAATGCTTTTTGAGTTTTTGCGTCGAAAGCGTTTAAGAGAAGAAGATGGATGGTTCACGCACATGAAAAATGCCGTCTTTTTTTGTTATAAAGAGTGAATCCGCAGATTTTCGTTATATATTGTCCAACACTTGGTATTATTGCCGACTCATCGGATTATACCGAAGGAATGCATTAAAGTTTGCCGAGAATATCGTAGCTTTCGGTGAGAAATTTAACTAACTCGTCGGCGGTGAGCTGTCTTTGAGAAAGTGAAGAGAGCATATAGATTTGTTTGGCTATTATATCGGCTTTTTCTGTTTCTCCTGATTCAATAAGATCAGAGAGCTTCTTAACGAGCGGAGAGGCAGAATTTAATACGAGAGTTTGTTCAAGCGGAAAATCCCCGCCCATACTGTATAGCTTCATCATATCGCTCATTCTGCGCGATTCCTCGGGAATATTCAAAACTGCAGGAGTCGATTCGTCTTTGAGTTTACCGATTTCGACAGTTGTTTTTTCTCCGCAGATTTTTTTGAACATGTCTGCAACTTTCGGAAGTTCGGATTTTTCTCCGTCAGCTTTTAAAACGTCTGCAAGTTCCGCGTCTACACGGCAGAATTTAACTCCGTTTTTGTTTTGTTCGATGATATTGATGAACTGTGTGTCTATTACACGGTTGAAAAGAACTACCTCAACACCGGCGTCCTTGAACATTGAGATATATTTTGACTGAGCTGTGGCGTCAGTAGCATAGTATATTTTGTTTTCGTGAGTCTCTTTTGCATTTTCAAGGTATTCGTCAACGGTTTTGAATCCTCCTCCGCAAAGTTCAAGAAGGACAGAAGAATTGACTTTGTCATAGAACCTGCGGTCTTTCATACATCCGTATTCAACAAATGTTTTTATATCGTTCCATATTTTTTCGAAGTTTTCACGGTCCGTATTAAACATAGAGTTTAACTTGTCGGAAACTTTTTTTGTGATATGAGCGGATATTTTTGAAACGTAGCCGCTGTTCTGAAGGTAGCTTCTCGAAACATTCAGCGGAAGTTCGGGGCAGTCGAGAACTCCTTTAAGCATTAATAAGTATTCGGGTATAACTTCCTTGATGTTATCGGCTACGAATACCTGATTATAATAAAGCTTTACCTGACCTTCAAGGCTTTCAAATTCGTTTGTGATTCGCGGGAAATAAAGTATTCCCTTAAAATTGAGAGGATAATCAGCTTTTATGTGGATATGGAAGAGAGGCTCCTTCCAGTCATTAAAGACCTTGCGGTAAAATTCCGCATATTCTTCTTCCGTGCAGTCGGAGGGATTTTTCAACCAAAGCGGATGAGTGTCGTTTATGGGTTTTTGTTCGGCATTTTCGTGATCTTTGCACTTGTCGCATCCGCATTCATGATCATGATTTTCTTCATTATCCGAATTATTTTCGTCATGTATATCAAGATATATTTCCTCAGGCATAAATGCGCAGTACTTTTCAATTACGTAGCGCAGTTTGTGCTCATCAAGAAATTCCTTCCCCTCTTCGTTTATGTGCATTACGACCGCTGTGCCGAATTTGCCGCAAAGATATTCGTCGTCGTCATATCCGTTTGTTATCTCGTAATTTCCGTTTTCGGTACAAGTCCATTTAATGCAGTTGTCTCCTGTATATGAGCGCGTGATTACATCCACTTCATCGCTTACCATGAACGAAGAATAGAATCCAAGTCCAAAGTGACCGATTATTCCGCTTTGATTGGCATCGGATCCGGAGTTCTCATATTTGTTTACAAAATCAAGCGCACCGGAGAGCGCGATCTGACAGATATATTTTTTAAGCTCTTCTTCGGTCATTCCGATACCCGTGTCAACCACAGTGATAGTTGACGCGTCACGGTCGAGAGTTACGGTAATTTTAGCTCCTGAGAGATCAATATCGTGAACTTCGCCAAGGGAAACGAGACGGCGTAGTTTAGTAATAGCGTCGCAAGCGTTTGAAACTATTTCACGGATAAATATTTCCTTTTCGGAGTAGAGCCATTTTTTAATTATGGGGAATATGTGTTCAAGTTCAACAGATATTCCGCCATGTTCGGTTTTTTCGTTTTCCATATTAAAATCCTCTATGTTATACAAAAGTAAAGAAAGACAATATATCTTTGATCATAAATATTATATCGCAGAGATATGGATTTGTCAACATTTTACATATTTAATCGATCGTAGGAGCACGGCAAAGAAAAAACTGCCGCACGTTCATATGTTTGCGCGTGCGGCAGTATAGCTTTAGTGGATTGATCCTTCAATTACGGTTCCGTCCGGATGGAAAAGCGGAAGTTTTTCAAGATAGAGTATATCGTTTCTCGTCTGAGCGTCTCCCTCGGCAAGTATCGTCATTTTGCCGACGATATTTCCGTCTGCTGCTTTAACAAGATTTTCAACGGCGCGCAGAGATTCTCCGGTTGAGATAACGTCGTCAACTATCAGAATTTTTGAACCTTTGATGAGTTCAGCATCGGCTTTGTCGAGAAAGAGACTCTGTTCACCTTCGGTAGTTATAGAGTGTACCTTGACTTCAAAAATTCCTGTCATGTAAGCTTTTGCTTTTTTTCGTGCGATAAAGTATTTCTGATTTCCCGCAAGTCTTGCCATCTCATGAGCGAGCGGAATACCTTTTGCTTCTGCCGTGATGATATAGTCGTATTCGGGAGCAATTTTGAGGAGCGCTTCAGCCGCCGCAGTGGTAAGTTCGGGATCTCCGAAAATAACGAAAGCGCCGATTGATAGATTGTCATTTACAGGGCAGATTGGAAGATCGCGGTCCAAACCTGCGATGTTCATATGATATGTTTTCATTTTTTCACCTTTTGATGTTGTAGGTATAGATTTGTTATTGTTAAGGGTGAGTTGGTGTTATCGACGCACATGAAGCCGTTAAAAGATAGTGAGATTTAAAACGGTTGCTCCGAAATAAAGGCTTCACATGTTCTATATACAGTATATTTTTCGTGTGTGAAAAAGATGGATTTATCTGAGTTTGATTCCGAATTTTTTCTCAAGAGAATCAAGTATTTTCTTTACCGCTGCGTCTGCTTCCGCATCTGTGAGAGTACGGTCTGCGGTTCTGAGCATTACGGCGTAGGACATACCTTTCTTGCCGGCGCCGAGCTGAGATCCTCTGTATACGTCGAAGAGCTCAACCTCTGATACGAGTTTGTCGGAGGCTTTGATCGTCTCGAAAACAGAAGCGGCTTCTGTGTCCTCGTCGCATACGAATGATAAGTCGCGTTCAATGGCGGGATGTTTGGGTATAGGAGTATACGAGATTGTCTTTTCGCGTGCGTCGAATATTGCATCCATGTCAAGTTCGGCGATATAAGTCGGAGCGGAGATACCGTATGTCTTTGCAACTTCCGGATGAATCTCGCCGAATACACCGATTCTGCGGTCACCTATGAAGATTTCAGCGCACCTTCCGGGATGGAATGTGTACTCAGTCGTGCATGATTTATATGAAACGTCTGATACTTTTACCGTTTCAAAAACAGCTTCAATATAACCTTTCATTGTATAGAAGGTTTTCTTTGAATCGGAAGAAATGAAGCCGAGAGAAAGTCTGATCGGTTCCTGCGGAAGTTCATCGGGAGTTGTGGGAATATATACCTTTGCCATTTCAAAAAGAAGAACATCCTTGTTTTTCACATTGAAGTTGTCTGCGAGGACTTTAAGCATTGACGGAAGGGTCGTTGTTCTCATGACCGAGGTGTCTTCGCCCAAGGGATTGGAGATAACAACGCAATTTCTTCTGATATCGTCGGCTGCGAGGCGTATTTTGTCGTAATACGAGGGACTAATGAAAGAGAAAGTTTGTATCTCGTTTATTCCCATTCCGAGCAGAGCGTCATGAAGCTTGTTGTCAAAATTCTGTCTTTCGGTTCTGACTCCAAGGGTGGGGGTTGCGGAATTTGAAAGGGAAGAGCCTATCTTGTTGTAGCCATAGATTCTAATGATTTCTTCGGCAAGGTCGTTCATTGTGCGAACGTCATCTCTGAACGTGGGAACGGTAACGGTTGACAGATCCTCCGAGACTTCAAATTCAAGCTTGCGGAGAACTTCGGCCATGTATTCTTTTGAGAGAGAAATGCCGAGGAATTTATTTATACTGTCCGCATCAAGAGGAAGAGTGAATTTTTCTTTCTTTACGGGATAAACATCAATGGTTCCGTTTACGATCTCTCCCGCGCCCAAAAGGGCTACAAGCTCACAGGCTCTGTCAAGAGCCGGCATAGTATTTTCGGAGTCGAGTCCCTTTTCGAATCTTGCTGAAGATTCTGTTCTCATGCCGAGTTTTTTTGCCGTGATACGGACGTTTCCGGGGTGGAATGTTGCGGATTCGAAAACTACCGTAGCAGTTGACTCGGTTATTTCGCTGTTTTCACCGCCCATAACTCCGGCAAGAGCGACTGCGCGTGTTGTGTCGGAGATAACGAGCATCGATGAATCAAGAGTATGTTCTACGCTGTCGAGAGAAGTGAATATCTCGCCGTCGCGCGCCGCGCGAACGTTTATCGCGGAACCGTTGAGGCATTTGTAATCGAAAGCGTGCATAGGTTGACCGTATTCGAGCATTACATAGTTTGTAATATCGACGATGTTATTTATCGGACGAACGCCGGAAGCGCGAAGTCTCATTCTTAGCCATAGAGGGGAGGGAGCAATTTTCACGTTTTTGACTACCCGCGCGGAGTAACGGTAACAGTGATCGTTATCGGTTATCTTCACGGAGAGGTAATTTGAAATGCCGTCTCCGTCGTCTGAGAGATCGGGAGATTTCGGAGTTGGGATATTTACTTTTTTTCCGAAAGTTACCGCGCTCTCGCGTGCCAGACCGATGATTGAGAGACAATCGGGACGATTTGAGGTTATTTCAAACACAACGACTGTGTCTGCAAGCCTGAGAACTTTCACCATATCCGCGCCGAGCGGAATATCGGAAAGTCCGACATCTCCGAGAATAAGGATACCGTCTTCGATAGCTCCGGGCATATCATGGAGCGTAAGTCCAAGCTCTGCGATGGAACAGAACATTCCCTCAGATACTTCGCCGCGGAGTTTGCCTTTTTTTATTTTTACGTCTCCGGGCAGGTGGGCGCCGTCAGTTGCAACGGGAACGAGCGCGCCTTCAAAAACGTTTGTTGCCGCTGTAATTACCTGAAGCGTAGAGTTTCCTCCTATATCAACTTTGCAGATAACCAGTTTTTCGGCGTTCGGATGACGTGAGATTTCGAGTATTTTTCCGCAAACGACTCCCGAAATATCGTCGGCAAGTTTTTTGTAACCTTCGACTTTGCTTCCGGACATTGTCATTTCATCGCAGTACTGTTTTATTTTAATATCGCTGACATCGGTGAAATCTGCCAGCCAATTCATAGAAAGCTGCATATTATGACCCTTTCTTATTTAATGAAAAATAATGCAATATATAATTTTATCGGATTTACCTGATATGAAATTTACATATAAAACATCTTAAAGATTACATTAGAATTGCTTTAAGAATCTGACGTCGTTTTCGTAAAGAAGGCGCATATCGTCGATGTGGTACTTGAGAAGAACGATACGTTCGATGCCCATACCAAAGGCAAATCCGCTGTATACATTGGGATCAATGCCGCAGAACTTCAAAACGTTCGGATGAACCATACCTGCGCCGAGGATTTCGATCCAACCCTCGCCTTTACAGAATCTGCATCCTTTGCCTCCGCAGAGGAAGCATGAAACGTCGACTTCGGCTGAAGGCTCTGTGAATGGGAAGTGGTGCGGACGGAATCTGATTTCCGTATTTTCTCCGAACATTCTCTTTGCAAACATTTCAAGAGTTCCTTTAAGATCAGCCATGGTAATTCCCTTGTCTACAACAAGTCCTTCGAATTGGTGGAAAAGGGGAGAGTGAGTCGCGTCTACTGCGTCGGAACGGTAAACTCTTCCGGGAGAAATTATCTTGATCGGAGGTTTTTGGTTTTCCATGACGCGCGCCTGAACCGGGGATGTCTGTGAGCGAAGAAGAATGTTTTCTGTTATATAGAACGTGTCCTGAGTGTCGCGTGCGGGGTGATCCTTCGGAATATTGAGAGCCTGGAAGTTGTAGTAGTCGTATTCGACTTCGGGACCGTCGACTATCGAGTATCCCATACCGAGGAATATATCTTCAAGTTGTCTCTGAACGAGAGAGATAGGATGAGTGTGCCCCGCGAAGATCTTATCTCCGGGAATAGTGACGTCGATACGCTCTGCTTCAAGTTTTTCTTTGAGCTCACGCCCACGGCGCTCGGATATCAGCTCGTCGATCTTTTTTTCGATCTCAGATCGGATATCGTTTGCAAGCTGTCCGATGACGGGACGTTCTTCGGCAGAGAGCTTTCCCATACCGCGTAGCACGGATGTAAGTTCGCCTTTTTTACCGAGGTATTTAATCCTTAGCTCTTCTATCTGCGAGGAAGGATTAGACAGTGCTTCCATCGCTTCTGCTTTGATTTTTTCAAGAGTTTCTCTCATGGTTTTATCCCTTCTGAATATTTTATGATGCATATTTTGTGAAAATAAAAAAACCTATAATCAAACGATCATAGGGACGACAAAAAGCCGCGGTGCCACCCGTGTTCCGTATATAAAAATACGGCTCTTAATTAAAGGCTTAACGCGCCTTAAACGTACGGGACTACATTTTCCCCCCGTCCGCGTTATTCTCGCATTTTTTGCAGAAAATTCTCGGAAGTGAAAGCGTTTTGCAGCTTACAGACGGACTTACAGCCAATGATCCGTCTTCTCTCGGAAAGCTATTGTAAAGCGCACTCTTCGTCTCAACGTTTATTTTTACAGCAGTTAACATACTTTCGCAAAGTTATTATA
>CAKSJC010000086.1 GCA_934462885.1 uncultured Eubacteriales bacterium
ATCTGATGTAAGAAGAAGCCGCGTGAGGAACCGCGATGTTCATTCATTCGATATTCATGACAGGGTGAACTATTCCGTTGTGTCTTCAGCTCTTACAATAGACGAGTCAAAAACAAATATCTCACTTGCGTTGAAGATAGATACCGAATACAGTTCCGTCACGGATTATTTTGAAATATTTCTTGACAGAATGATACTTTGCCGAAAAGCCGCCGAAAAGCTTGGATTGAGATTCAGACTTGTGATAAACGACGTACAGCTCATGTGAAGGATAACGGATTGACAACAGATAAATTTAATTGAGATGTTTTGTCAGTCGTTTTAAATGAATCCGATAAACGAAAGGAGTATAAAATGCCGACAGAAAAAAGCGTTATAAAGAGAGCAATATCAACAGACGGAATAATAAGAGTATTGTTTTGCGACAGCACAGCTATCGTAAAAAAGTCGTGCAAAATCCACCATACTTCAAAGACGATGACGGCAGTTCTGGGTCGCGCTCTAACCGGAACGTCCTTAATGTCATGTCTCTTAAAAGATAAGGATAACACTTTAACTCTCCGTTTCTGCGGAGACGGTCCCGCAGGCAACATCGTTTGCGTTGGAGATTATATGGGAAATGTCAGGGGTTATGCCGAAAATATGAAAGCAGAACTTCCTCCGAATGCTGACGGAAAACTTGACGTAGGCGGAGCGGTTGGACATGGCTCCATGTATGTTATAAAGGATATGGGTCTTGCCGAACCGTATATCGGAGTGTCAAATATAGTATCAGGCGAGATTGCCGAAGATATAACCAATTACTTTGCTACAAGCGAGCAGACACCGACAGTATGTGCTCTCGGAGTACGCGTAGATAAAAACAATATGTGCTTTGCCGCCGGAGGATATCTCGTTCAGCTTATGCCTGGGTATAGTGACGGCGATATAACAAAGCTTGAAGAGAATATCGGAAAGATGGATACTGTATCTAAGCTTCTTGCAGAGGGTAAAGAAGGCGACGAGATCATTGAGATGATATTCTCTGATATAGAATACCAAATGTTTGATGAGTTTGACGTTGATTATGTATGTCCATGCGACCGCGAACGTTATCTTCGCGCACTCGTAAGTCTTAATGACGCGGATATGGATGAGCTTCGCCGAGAAGGAAAAGACATCGAAACAGGCTGTATGTTCTGCGGAAAAAAGTATAACTTTGGAATTGACGAAATAGAACGCGAGAGAAAACTGAGACGTGAAAAAAGCGAAAAATCGGAATCAGAAGCTGAAAAGAATAAAAAGGAATAAAGAAAAATGAGGTAACGTATGATAAAAATTGAGAGAACTTCGGTAATGAATCTCGAAAACGCATTGCGCGGTATGCGTAATCCCATGAACAGCTGGGCAAAATCAGACAGCTTTTATGATGAAGACGGAAATTATGTGCTCGGCACGGAGGATATGAGACTCGCCTCGGCTCTTGCAAAATCCGGAACTGACCACAGAAAATATCTTCGCATGATATTTGTATCCGCTGACGTTACGGCTCCTCTTTACTGGTGGAAAGAATATGACACGTATAAAGTCGGAACAGTAGCAAATTCTTGCTCAACCATGCATAAGATACATTCAAAGCCGTTCGAGAGAGACGATTTCAGCCATGACAGAATGTCGCCTGCGGCGTTGTCATGCCTTGACTTTGTGATAAAAAACCTTGAAGAAGCGAGAAAAAAGTACATCGAGACAAAAGATGCCGCATACTGGCATGACATGATACAGCTTTTGCCGTCATCATATAATCAGATGAGAACATGCACATTGAACTACGAGAACCTGATCAACATATACTATGCACGACGAAATCATAAGCTTCCCGAATGGCACACGTACTGTCATTTTATTGAAACTCTTCCGTACGCAGGGGAGCTTATCTGTGATTTGAAATAAAACTGACAATTTGTCGGTAAAGATAGGCGGGTGGCAAGTAATGGAAAATACAAGTGAGGAAGCCAGAACTAAAATAGGAAGAAAAGCGGGAGCAATCGGTATTTGCGTAAATATTTTCCTGTTTGCGATTAAACTGTTTGCAGGTATTATCTCGGGAAGCGTTTCAATGGTTGCGGACGCGGTAAATAACTTAACAGACGCCGGCTCGTCGATACTTCTTCTTGTCGGATATGTTCTTTCTGCAAAACCCGCTGACCGCGAGCATCCGTACGGTCATGCGAGAATGGAGTATCTCTGCGGACTGTTTATTTCGATAATCGTCACAGTCCTTGGAATAGAGCTGTTTTCTTCTTCCGTAAAGTCCGTTTTTTCTCCTGATAAAGCGGCTGAGTACGGCGTGCCTGCCGTAGTTGTAATGGTGCTGGCAATATTTATAAAAATAGCTCTTACGGTTTTTTACAATATTGTCGGGAAAAAAATAGATTCGCAGAATCTAAAAGCAGCGGCAGTCGACAGCATAGGAGATGTGTGTGCAACGTCGGCGGTTATTTTAGGCATGGTACTTACTCCGGTCTTAGGAGCCAAAACGGACGGAGTTTTCGGGGCAGTGATTGCTGTTTATATTTTCGTTATGGGTGTAAAGCTTGTTATTGAATCTTCAAATACGATACTTGGCAAAGCTCCCGATGTGGAACTTGTAAAAAAGATCATATCAAAGATAAAAAGTTACGATGGAGTCATCGGGATACACGATCTCGTAATACATAATTACGGAGTTGACAAGTATTTTGCGTCTGTCCATGTTGAAATGGACGCTTCACGAGACGTTATGGAAAGCCATGATATTATAGATAATATTGAAGTGGATTTCAAACGCGATATGGGAATTTCACTTGTGATACATCTTGACCCGATTTGTATAAACGACGAAAGGGTAATATACTTAAAAAATTCGGTAAGGGAAATACTCGACGAAATATCGGGTGAGTTTTCATCTCCAATATCGTTTCATGATTTCCGCGCCGTATTTGGCGTTACACATTCCAATCTGATCTTTGATGTTGCAATAACGGATGAGTTTCCGCTTAAGGACCACGAACTTGTCGATATGATACGCATCGAGATAAAAAAGAAACTCGGCGGCGAGTTTAACTCGGTTATAACTATTGACCGCGACTACACGACAAACAGATACTGAATAAATTGTTAATACAAAACGAAGAGCAATAAAAAGAGAGAAGCGTAAACTTCTCTCTTTTTTTGTTAAAGCTTTCGTGAGTCTCTTGCCGGAAAGACTTCCGGATAAGTTTTTTCGAATAAATCGTTGTATACAGGGCGGAAAGAATAGCAGATACATTACATCAAAATACGGCAAGTGAAACTTTAGCGGCTTCGTCAAGAATAATTGCCCGCTCCGAGAACGGAAACTTCTTTCCTTTGATTAACTGATAATTTTCGTGACCTTTTCCGGCAAAAAGAACAATGTCTCCTTTTTCAGCAAATTTGACTGCGAACCGCACAGCTTCCTCGCGGTCTTCTATTACCGTATACGGCGAATGCTTGTCAAAATATGAGAGAATATCTTCAATGATATTTGAAGGCGATTCGAAATCCGGGTTGTCTGACGTGATTATGGAAAAATCAGCAAGCTTTGAGGCTGCTTCGGCAAGCTCTTTCCGTCGACAAAATGTACGGCCGCCGACCGTTCCGAAGACACATATAAGGCGAGACGGCGAATACTCGCGCAAAACGCTGAGAGCGTGCGTAAGACTTATTCCGTTGTGAGCGTAGTCGATTATGAAAGTGATTTCGTCGAAGGCGTCTACTATTTCAAAACGGCCTTTTATTGAAAGAGAGGAGAGTGCGTCAGACGACCGGCGTATTGATACTCCCAGCAAAGAAGCGGCAGCGATAGCCGCAAGTCCGTTTTCGGCGCTGAATTTGCCCGGCGTGCGAAGGCGCACCCCGGATCTTATCCCGTCGTGAAGAACGTCAAAATCTATTCCAAGTGAGGTTTTTTCACGGTACGGACGTATATTTTCCGCTTTGAAATCAGATTCCGCTGCGACTGAATAGCTTACGAGATTAGCGGTTGCTCCCGATATCATGAAGTGAGCATATTTGTCATCTGAGTTATATACAATATTTTTTGATTTGTAATCGGTAAAGAGCTTTCTTTTTGCATCCCTGTATTCTTCAAAGGAGGAGTGTTCTCCTTCACCTATATGGTCCGGGGAAAGATTCGTGTATATTACAGTGTCAAAATCTATTCCCGCAATTCTGTAATTGCATAATGCCTGAGACGATACTTCGATGACTGCATGAGTAAGTCCTTTATCGAGCATCATTCTGAAATAGCGATGTAGATCGCGGCTTTCAGGAGTAGTATTTGCGGTTTCATAGTGATCTTCGCCAATATCAACGCCGTTTGAACCGATGTAAGCGCACTGCAATCCGGCACGGCAGAGGATCTCGCGTATCATTATAGCGGTTGTTGTTTTTCCTTTTGTTCCGGTTATTCCGACGAGAATAAGACTTTTTGCCGGATTACCGAAGAATTTCGCCGAAAAGAAAGCTAACGCCTCGCGTGAACGTGAAACTTTAAGCTGTGCGGCGTCGTCCGGAAGATCAAGATAGCGTTCAAGAACAAAAGCACGGCATCCGTTACTGTACGCCTGCATGGCAAAATCATGCCCATCCGAGCGAGCGCCCGGTAAACAGAAAAAAATGGCTCCGGCACCTGAATTTCTTGAATCGTATTCGAGTGATTCGATCTCAGTGTCAAGCGTCCCGCCGCGTATTTCGCACGGAAAAGCGGAGATCAAATTTTGTAATTTCATAATGACCTCATGTGAGAGTTTACTTTTTTACTTTGTGTCCCATGAGACGAATGGAGCATTCTGCGAGAACAGTCAGCGAGTCGATAAATCTCTCGTCGTTCATACTCTTTCCGATAAGAGACAGCTCAGTGCATCCGAGTATAGCGCAGTCACAGCCGCTTTCGAAAAGCGGTGCCGCAACATTCAAAAGGGAGGATGGAGGGGGGATGATACCGCTTTTTACATCGCGGTATATGATGTTCATCAATTCATCCTGACCTTTTTCATCAGGAACACCAAATGAAAGTCCGTTTTTCTCAAGTTCTTTTTGATAAAGCCCGGTACCTATCGTTCCGGCAGTTGCAAGGATAGCGGCTTTATTGAATTCTTTTTCCTTGATTGCTCTGACCGTTTCGCATATTATGCTTGGCATTTCTGCGCGAACTTCTTTTTTTACGTCATTGTAGAAATAATGCGCAGTGTTACATGGAATGACAATTACTGATGCACCGAAATCTTCAAGCTTTTTTGCTTCCTCCAGTAATGCCGGAAGAGGCGACACATCGCTTTTTCCGGTTATGTACGCTGTTCTGTCCGGGATCGAGGCGCGGCTTGAGAGAACAAGATCGATGTGATCCTGATCGCAAAAAGCTTCGGTCATATTTGTGATCAGGTCATAAAAATAAACGCTTGCCGCAGGACCAAGTCCGCCTATTATACCGAGAATTTTACGTTTTTTTTTCATAATCATACCTGTTTATTCTTAGGATAATATTTTTTGAATTTTGATTTCTGACGCCTGAGCTGCTCAATGACACATGCAAGACGAAGAGGATTTAGACAAAGATCCGGAGCATACCACACGGATGATGCGGAGAGCTTATTTTTTGAAAGTTCCTTTGCTTTTTTTATTAGTTCAGGGTCTTCTGTGTATTTGTATGCGACGCTTTTCGGAATATGATGCCAGAATACCGATTTTTCGCAAGAAATGCAGTCATCTGTGTCAGAATCGAATACTTCTGCTGCGAGATAAGCGACGTTTAATCCGGCGGCTGTAAGGTAAAAATTGCTTCTGCCTTGTCTGAGATTAATTTCAAATACTCGGTAATCGTCAGAAGTATTGCTTCTCAGTTTTATATCAAAATTTGCAAAGCCGGTATAACCCATGTCCTCGAGCATTTTCTTTATTTTTGGGGCGAGCGGAAAGGCGGATACAGGTTCTGTTACGATAGCGGCGTGATTTCCGATGCCTTTCGGCGT
The DNA here is from genome assembly GCA_934462885.1 of uncultured Eubacteriales bacterium. Lineage (GTDB taxonomy): Bacteria > Bacillota > Clostridia > Oscillospirales > CAG-272 > UMGS1696. The sequence continues at coordinate 6,009 of CAKSJC010000086.1, forward strand.
GTGCTCTTCAAGCATCGTGTGACCGAGACACATCGCACGTACTTTTCCGTTTTTATCAGAGAAAGTTGTGAGCACTCTCATCTGACAGTCGCCTCCGTCTATCATTTCCTGAATGATTATCTTGTCCGCATAGCCTGATGAATAAATCTTATTTATGATCTCCTCCGATTCATCGGGGGAGTTAGAGACATACACCTTTTTCATGCCGTCAAAAGGATTTTTCCAGTATTCAATGCTTGAGGAAGGCTTTATGATAAGCGGATATGAAAACTGAAGCTTGTCTTCTGTTAATTCTGCTGCGGAAGTTTTTTCGGAAACGACTAAGGTTTTCGGATAGGGAATACCGAATTTATCGCAGACTTGGTAAAATTCCGATTTTTTGGAAACAGATGAGAGAATATCTTCACTCGGGTATGGAATAACATATTCGGGAAGTTCCGATTTGTGACGGATTATTAAAGAAACGTAATCATCCGTGCATCCGAAAAGAATGAGTTTTTTGGACTCGTGAGATCTTGCAAAATTGCGGAGAATTGAAACCATTTTATCGTCTGTATCAATATCCGGTATTGCCTTAAAATTTATAATTTTTGAATATTTTGTGGCAGAGACCGCATATCTGCCAAACGCATATGATTTTATCCCATATTGCATATGAAAAGCGCGGGCAACATTGTAACAGTTTAAGTCTGCTCCGAGAAGAACGGGAACAATATCGTTTTGTTTTTTCATGGCAGCTCCGGGTTTATATGTTTATAATTGATTTATTTTAATGACTTGCCTTTGATCTGACATTTTCATAATGAAAATTTTGGGAGTGAATCGGAATTCTCCGATACAGAGTGGGGATATTTTTCGGTTTACAAGCGAAGAAAACCGCTCCACTCACGAGGTTGTCGCGTCCGCGCAACCTCCGAGGTG
>CAKSJC010000087.1 GCA_934462885.1 uncultured Eubacteriales bacterium
GTTGGAACCCACCTCGGTAATTCTTCCGACGACACCGTCCGATGTTACGACCGGCATATTAAGCTTTATACCCGCGCCCGAACCAACGTCAAGCGTCAGCACGCGGGAATAGTTCCCGCTTTCGCGACCTGTCACGGTAGCCGCAGTCATCTTAAAGTCGGTGTGCCGCATTTTAAGCTCCAAATAGTCGCTCATCCAAGCGTACATATCTTCCATCTCGGCAAAATCGTATATCTGCGCGCGCAGAGAAGATACCTCGTTCCGCAGACTCTCATTTTCTTTTGCAAGTTCGTCGAATTTGTAGAAGTACGCCGTAAATCCCGCTACCGCCTCTGTTGCGGCATTGAACGCATTTTGAAGAGGAGTCAGAAGAGCACATACCGCGTTTCTGAGAGGGAAAGTTATTCCCATTGAGTAAAAAACAGTGGGAACGATAGTCACGATCAGCGCGATAACGGTCATTATATAAAAGAATTTCGTTTTGAAAAAATGCTTCATAACGATCCTTTCCGTCGGCGCGGAATAAACAGCGCCTTATCTCGCTTTGTAATTTATGTATTTATCGTAGTCGTAGCCGCCGTCCATTATCCTGCCGATGCCGAGCGCAACGCAGTCAAGCGGATTCTTTGCAATGATAGTTCTGATTCCCGTCACGCGCTGGAGAAGAAGATCAAAGCCTGCAAGCATCGCTCCGCCGCCCGAAAGCATGATTCCCGTATCGTATATGTCGGAGGATAACTCCGGAGGAGTATTCTCAAGAGTGTTCCTTATGCTGTCGACAATGTGTTCTATATCGTCGTACATAGCCTCGCGTATCTCCGCGGACGTTACCGTGAGTATGGCGGGAAGGCCGCTGATTAGATTTCGTCCGCGTATTTCCATATACCCGTGATCCGTTGACGGATGAGCACTTCCTATACGTTTCTTTAACAGCTCCGCAGTCGTGTCTCCGATCAGTACGTTGTACTTTCTCTTGATGTACGAAACGATTGATTCATCAAGCTCGTCTCCCGCTACTCTGAGAGAACTGGAAAGAACTATCCCTCCCAGTGAAAGAACAGCTACCTCGGTAGTACCTCCGCCGATATCGACAATCATCGATCCGCGCGCGTCTTTTACGCGAAGTCCGCTTCCGACAGCAGCCAAATACGGTTCTTCGATCAGCGCGACCGACTGTGCGCCCGCTTCTATCGTAACGTCCTGAACGGCGCGCTTTTCGACTTCCGTTACGCCGTCCGGAATGCAGATTATAACTTTCGGTCGGCTAAGCAGAGTGTTCCCCGACACTTTTTTGAAATAGTGATGGAGCATAGACGCCGTAACGTCAAATTCAGCTATAACTCCGTCCTTAAGAGGGCGAACAGCCGTTATCGTTCCCGGTGTTTTTCCAAGCATAAGCTTAGCTTCGTTTCCTACCGCAACTACCTTGCGGCTTTTAGCCTCCACCGCAACAACAGACGGTTCGCGAAGAACGATACCACGTCCCTTGACGTATACGAGAGTGTTAGCGGTCCCAAGGTCTATACCGATGTTTTTCATATAAATCACCAATCAAACCGGCTGCGCCGGAGTCGTTCGAAAAGGGATGCACGGTTACACCGAATTCACGGCTTTTCTCTGCTGCGAGAGCTTTCTCTGTTTCCGCAGTTCTCCGCACAAACCTTTTCGCGAATGCATGGCATACTTTATTCCAAGTTATATTATACCTGCCCCGCTTTTTATCCTAAACAATGATTTTTCCGTATTCATTGGTTGTTTCAAAATCAAATCGCCTTTTTCGGCGTGATAAATTCCGATCAAATCTCGCGCCTCAGTTCTTCCACTACCTTTGCCGCGGGAAGCCCTACAATATTCGAGTAGTCTCCTTCAATGCGGCGAACGAACGTACATGCGGCTTCCTGTATGCCGTAGGCTCCGGCTTTGTCAAGCGGCTTGTATTCTTCAACATAGCGCAGGATTTCAGCGTCCTCAAGCTCACGAAAATAAACGCGGCTCACTTCGTCAAACGCGCGTACCGTTTCGCGCAGAAGATTTCTGATAACAACTCCCGTCACGACAAGGTGACGCTTTCCCGACATAAGACGAAGCATATTAAAAGCATCCTCTTCGGATTTCGGCTTACCGAGTATTTGCCCGCTTCCGTGAACTCCTTCTCCGTTCTCCTCCGACGGGAGAAATACAACCGTGTCCGCGGAAATAATTATTTCATTATAAAAATCGTTTTTTTTCTGTTCAAACAGAGCGTCGTTTTTAAGCCGTGCAATATCGCACACATATTTTTCGATAGAATTATTGTCAAACTTCACGGAACCCTCGTCCGCGAAAGCGGTCATTACCGTGTGCGGTATTCCCGCCATAGCGAGCAGCTCCGTACGTCTGGGAGAAGCTGACGCTAAAACTATGTTTTGTGAAAATTCCATTTTACCTCCGTACTTCGGACATACCGACGATTTCCTCTCTTTACTTTTTCACGATAAGCTTTCCGAGAAGAAGAGAGAGCGCGACAAAAATAACAGACGATATCGTAATGTTCAATTTTAATCCGAACGTCAAAGTCAGAACATGAAGATCAAGAACCAGAGAAGAAGGGGTTCCGTATACAAGTCCGTACGAGAGCCAGGAAAGATACGGTACGCCGGCGGTAAGCTCGGCGACCATGGAACCGATCACAATGCCGACAAGTATCAGAAAAAAGTTGAGCCAAAAATTACGGCGCCGCATATAAAGTCTCCTTAAAATCTTTCATGAGTAAAGTTTTTTAGGCGGGTGCGATTCGTCTTTCCGCCTCGTTCCCCGATTTATTCCCCGTCATCTCCCGGTATGCCCGAAGCCGCCCGCGGAACGTTCGGTATCGGAGAGAGAGTCGGTCGGAATGAACGCTGCCGTATATATCGGCACAAACATCATCTGAGCGATTCGTTCTCCCGGAAGTATCTCGTATGAGATAGCGGAACTGTTACGCAGCCCCACCATTATCTCTCCGCGGTAGTCGGAGTCTACAACTCCGACCGCATTCGCGGGGCAAATGCCGTGCTTCACCGCAAGGCCGCTGCGCGCGAAGATCAGTATCGCGATCCCGTCGTTCTCAGGCTCGACGGATATTCCGGTCGGAATGAGCGAAACTTCCCCCGGAGCAATTACGACGGGCGCGTCAATTGCAGCGCACAAGTCGCACGCCGCGCTTCCCGAAGTCTTGTACTCAGGAATACGTGCCGAATCGCGCAGTTTCTTTATTTTTACGTTTATCTTTTCCGAAGAACTCATCTTATTTCCCCATTCTCATATTCTCATTCCGTCAGCAGACTCGCCTGATACGTATTTCTCAAGCACGGAAACAATCTGTTCCGTATTCTCGTCCGTGAAGATAAAATGCATTACCGATAAGCGATCCCGAAGCGGGTCAAGCTTGTCCGCCATCCATATCGGAACCGAATTATATATTACGTTCTCGCAATCATCCGCCGCAATTACCGGGAATGACGCTCCTACACGGTCAATAAGTTCCGCACGGCACTTGTGTGGCGCCGCGTTACCGCGTATCCGTCCGCCGATGTTCCCCATCCCGCACTTTCCGCCGCATATTATGCAGCGGGACAGCAGCATTAGCGGAAGCCTGCCGTATACTATGGAACCGCAGGAGCAGGCAGCCGAAACCTTAGCGGGGCATTCCGGCGACATGATGAGCGACGCTGCTCCGAGATCACGGTATACTCCGGCAGACGCACGGCTCACCGCGTTTGAGCGGTACGACATGTCCGGGATAAACCCAAGCCGAAGAGCGGTTTTTATCTGTCCTGCCGAGTGGCAGAACACCCGTGAAACTTTTCCGCAAAGAGCCGCAAGCAATTTTTCAATCTCAAGATCTGATGATGTCCATACCGGAAGGGCGGCGCATATTTCCGCCGTTTTTTCGACACTCGCACAAGCGCTGCCGCAAACTTTCCCCCCTCCGGCAAATGCTCCCTCAGACTCTGCGCACTGAAACGCCTTCACAGCCGTAACGGCTTTTTCAGCTTCGGCATACGGGACATATATCCTGTCAAAATACGAGAGAATCCTGCGCACAGCCGGGCGTTTTCTGCGGAGAGAGGAAATAAACTCTCCCGCATCTGCAAATTCAGCGGTTTTTACCCCTCGTTCGAAATAGAGAGGAATTTCAGACGTTTTTTCATGGTAAAATATTTCCGAGAAAATATTTTCTTTACGCACTTGCGCCGCGTCGGAGACAGAAGCGGCTGATTTTGAATCTCTGCCATCTGCCGTGACTGCGCATTGCGAAAGCGTATCTTTCGAGACTGCGCATTGCGAGACTGCGTTTCCCGAAAGCGTATCCGTCGAGGACGCGCATTTTGAAACGGTGCGTTTCTCCGGAAGTTCGCCGCAATTTCCCTTTTCCGAAATTGCCGCGGCAAGCGCCGCAACTGCGGAGCGGCGGAGCGCGTTTATCTCCGACAAAGGAAAGAAATACTTTCCGTCAATATCGAATTTTATATCTTCGGGTGAGATGACAAATCCTGTTCCCCCGGTTTTCACCAGATTTTTTGCTATGGCATTAGAGTCGGTCCCGCGCTTTTCGGCTTTTTGCGGAATATTTCCCGATACTTTTGCCGAAATACCGTCCGAAAATAATTCGAGCGTCACGTTTTTTCCCGCATGAGCGGTAAACACCGCCGAGACAGGTTTTAAGGCGGCATTATCACGTTCCGCGGATATAGCGCGGATCCTTGCCGAAAGCTCGCGCGAGACTGATTTTTCGGAATATGCGCCGTTCAAACGTATGCCTGTTTCCGAGAAATTTTCGTTCGTTTTTTTCCCCGCTTTATTTTCGGAAGCGCTTCCCGATATTTTCTCAGCCTTGTTTCCGGTTGATACGGCTGACATTTTTGCGTATTTTCCGGTGAAATATCCGTCCGTAAAGCCGCGCGAAAACAGCGATTCAAGCGTATTAAGTTCGGATTTTGAAGCGCGCCTTTCCTCATCAAGCAGAGTTCGGTAGATTTTCGTGACCCCGTAAACATATTCGGGAGATTTGAGACGTCCCTCTATTTTTAAGGACGATACTCCGCATGAGAGGATCTCCGGAATTTTTTCCGCAAGACACATATCGGCAAGAGAGAGCGGATATTCCGTTTTTGTAAGTCCGTTTGCTCCGGGCTTGACAAATGAATTTTTCCCGCTTTTGTTTTCGCCATTCTGTAAGCCGCATCTTACGGAATACGGGAGACGGCACGGTTGTGCACATTCTCCTCGGTTTCCGCTTCTTTTGCCCATGACGTAGCTTAAAAGACACTGACCCGAAAACGACACGCAGTGCGCTCCGTGAATGAACATTTCAAGCTCAAGCGAAGTATTTTCGTGAAGCGCGCGTATCTCCTCAGCCGACATCTCACGCGGCAGAACAAGGCGTGAAAATCCGAGCGACTCAAGAACCGCGCAGTCTGCGGGGGAAGCGAGCGAAGTTTGCGTGCTTGCGTGGAGCACGGCGTGCGGAAAATATTTTTTTATTTCTCGGGCAAGTCCGAAATCCGCGACAATAAGCGCGTCCGCACGGTCGTAAGTATCTCCTCCGAGAACGGACTGCACAAGGCGAAGAGCGTCTGACATTTCGTTATCGCGCACGCGCGTGTTGAGAGTGACGTGAGCCTTCGCTCCGCAGTCATGGCAGAGGCGCACGGCGTCACGAAGTTCGCTGTCTCCGAAGTTTTTTGCTCTCATTCTGTTTGAAAACGAGGTTCCGCCGAAATATACGGCGTCGGCTCCCGCCGCAAGAGCGGCGCGCAGGCTTTCCGCATTGCCGGCAGGCGCGAGAAGCTCAGGTATATTTTTCTTCATTCAGTTTTACTTGAAGTTTCGGACTTGTCCGCGCCGCCGTTTGTTCCGCGGAGAAGAGACTCGATATACTTGATTTTCTCCTCTCTCGACTGCTTTGTCGAAGGCGAGGAGCGGCGTTTTTCGAGATAGTCCTCAAGCGCTTTTATCTTGTCTTCGGTAGAGGTATTTTTTCCGTCTCCGTCTCCCATAATCAGAGAAGCAGCTTCCGCGGTAGCGGCTTCTGCGGAAGTTTTAGCGTCGGATTCAGCAGCGGAGAGCGTTCTTTGCGACTCAAGCTCCGCTCTGATTTTCTTTATGTTCATTTCATAGATCAAAAGCTGGGCTTCGAGATTTTTTATACGTCTCTCGGCTTTCAGCTTATCACAGAGATAATCTATGGCGCAGAGGATCGCGGCGTCATTATGGGAAATGCGGAAATTATTCTTCGTGAGCGTCTCTATTCGCTCGTTTAACTGTTCGGTCACGCTGTCAACGAACGCCTCGGGCTCATCCGTCATAAGCGAAAGCTCAGTTCCGCATATGTTTACCGATATCTTTCTTTTTTGGCTCTGTTCCATACTTCCTCCGTAAAATCAGATAATTACCACATTATATTATACATTATATCACACATATCCGAAATATCAGAATAAATTGTATTAAAAAAGGGCATGATATGCGCAAAGCATACATCCCCGAAACAGAAAAAGCTAAAGCTCCCGGTAAACGGCCCGGGAGCTTTTCGCTTTATTTAGGTATTTGCTTTATTTAAGTTTGTGCGTTTGTGTGACTTAGCCAATTGTGTAAACCAGAGCTTCGCCTGTGCTTACATTGAAGATGTAGAAGAGCTGTGTTCCGGCAGGAACTACATTTTTATAAACTACGCCGTCAATCTTTGCGTCGTAATTAAACGATGTGCTGCCGTTCAGTATCTTCGCAAGGTTACGAGTTGCAACGCTCTTAACGAGGTCGTTCCAGTTGTAGTGAGAAGTGCCGTAATCGTTGATTATAGCAGCTTCGACAATTGCAGGTGTCAGTATCTGCTTATCTGCTGCCGGCATTGTGAAGGTACCGGTGTAATAAGTCGCTGTGCCCTT